>JAUHZH010000011.1 GCA_030426065.1 Gammaproteobacteria bacterium | reverse complement strand
CCCCTGAATACTGACGGTTTGATAATCATGGGTAGATTCATTGAAAATGAAAGGCAGTCCGTTGCTGCCCAAGGGAATGGCCACTATGGAACTGCTGGGCGCGTAATAGAAAAACGACAAGCCCCTGCCTTCGTTCTTGACCTTGCCTCCTTTGTAGTGGATGACATAAGACATGGAATCAAATTTGATGTGTTTTATCCCCAACATGAGCTCACTCTTTCCTGTAACCTTAAGGTCAATCAATATATCAAAATTTGTTGATTTTAGAAAGGTCGAAAACTTGATTCAGTGTCTGTCAATGACCGTACTTGTTTTGGCTCATCCACCATCAATCAGCCCCACATTCTCCACATCCGGGCCCATGTCGAGGCCGTCATCACCAGACTGGTAACCGGGTGAGCCGGGTAGCAGTTGGTAGTCGCTGGGGGTGGTCAGGGCTGGGTTGTTATGATGTGGTGTGCCGTGGATTGAATTGGCGTCTTGGCCGTGGTGGGTTTGCCATTGGGAGAGGTTGTATGCGACGTTGTTCTCAAAGACGTCGCTGACGTAGAGGTTGTGGTCCATGGTGGTTTCGTGGGGTGTGGCTTGCCATGGGTGCAAGAAGAAGCGGCTGACGATGATGTTGTTTTTGAGCGTGTTCTGGAATGCCCCTTGGTCCATTGCTGCATCTGAGCAGCCATTGAATCCCAAATCAAAAAAGTAGTTGTTGGTCAATGTGTTGTAATCACCACCTTCGCCCGTCGCGCCAGAGCAATGGTTGAGCGAAAAGCTGCCTGCTGTGGCGGTGCTGATGTTGTTGTGGATGTGGGTGTAACGGGTGTTCAATCGCGCGGCGATGGAGACGTCTCGGATGAAATTGTTGGCAATCACTGAGCCTGTGTCGCCGATGGATGGTGAATGGTCGTGTTTGTAATGGATGCCGGTGCGGTGGTGTGCGATTTCATTGTTGAGGATGCGGATGTGGCGATCGTGGGTGTAATAGATGCCTGCTGAGTTCATGGATCCCGCAGCGCTGCCGGGACCTTCGATGAGGTTGTTTTGGACCACGGTGTCGATGGCATCAGAAAAGACCGCGATGTTGCCGCCGTTGTCATTGATGAAGTGGCTGCCTGTGAATTGGTTGCGTTGCAAAAGCACCGCAGTGACGTCGTAGTTGATGGCATTTTGGCCGACCGTGATGCCGATTTTGCAATCCCTGAAGGTCAAGTCGCTGATGGTGATGAAGCTTTGGTCTGTATAGAAACAATCGGCGCCGATGTCGTTGCCGGTGTTGTATTGACCGTCGATGACCGAAACGTGGCCCGGGTAGGCTTTGATCGTGATTCTGTTGAGGGCATCAGGGGCAGGGGATTGGAATCCATGGGTTCGACCGAAAGCCATGATCATGTCATAGTCGCCATAGGCACCTTCGGTGAAAACGTAACTTTCGTTGTAAGTGCCAGCCAATAAATACAAATGGTCACCACCGCTGAGTCGATCTCGGGCAGTCAATAAGTCACAAGGGTCTTCGAATGTGCAGCTGGAAAGGTTGGATGCATTGGGTTCGGCGTAAAAGCAATCGCCTTTGGCTTCGCAAATAACGGATTCAAAACCGTTTTTTTGGACCATGTCGTCATAAGAAACCAAGTCATAAGCAGCTGCTACACTGAGATGAAGTGAAATGGTTAAAGAAATGATGGATTTTGTTACAGACATGGCATGTGAGGTGTATGTGAATGGATCATTCATTATGACATGAAGTGAGCTGCAAATGACCACTGTGCGTTCAAATGTGAAATGGGTCATGAAATCTGCTTTGCTGACTGGTACATAGGATGATGTTTGGTATAATCTTTTGCTTTTTTTAGGGTGTAAAAAAATGAAACAATCGAATGTATTGATGATGAGTTTAATGGTTGCTTTGGTGGGATGTGGTAATGATGAAGGTGCTGCTCAATCAATGGGCAATCAGCCAAATAAAGTCAATGAAAACAAAAGCATACAGGAAGAAACTAAAGTAAATAGCAAACTGTCGAAGCACATGTCAATCGATGGTGTTTGCCAGTTGATGTCGGTAGAAGAAGTTAAGAACATGTTTTCAATCACTGCTGAGGTCAAAGCCACGCCATCAGAGTACAGGGGTGAAGTCAGCTGTCAATACAACTGGGATCGTGAAGATGCCATCGACCGAATGAAAGTGCTCACATCGGGTCAAAAACTACCGCGTCGCCAAACCGCTCCCAATGGGGAGTTGCGCATTGCCTTGAGTGAATCCAAGCGAAGTAAAGACAATTTTGTACCAGCCACACTCAGTGAAGAACAACTCAATGCACGCATCGAAGCGGCACAAAAAGCAGCGAATGATCGCTTGACCGATGAACAAAAAGCGGTTGCAGGTGATATGGCTGGAGACATGGTCGCCAGCATGTTAAGGAAAAACAACCAAAACCAAGAAATCGAAGGCTTGGCTGATGCGGCTTATTGGAGCAAAGTGGGCATGGGCGGTTTGTTTGTTTTGGATGGAAACATTCAAGTTTATGTGTCACCGATGATTGCTGATGATGAATCAACTGACATCGACAATGCGAAAAAAGTGGTCGAGGTCATTCTAAAATAAAATGCGACTGTCAGAAGCAGCAAGGGGCGGGGCCCCTTGCTGTTTTATTCATGCCATCATGGCAAAGGAATGCAGAACAAGGTTTTGTTGAACTTGCCACATTTCCAACCAAATCCCCAGACACAGGCTTTGCCTGATACGTTAAGACAGGCTTTGCCGTTTTCGATTTGCAGTGCAAAACAAAGGTCGGCTTTGGCGAGCCCCACACTGGGTGAAAAGCACACACTGAGGTTGTGCGGGTCGAATTTGTAGCTGGTACACCAAACTTTTGAACCGGCGACCACCAAACAAAACTTCAATTCGGCACTCCAGTTGGTGGAGTTGGTACCACACAGGGTCAATTCACCACTGATGCCGATGATTTTAAAAAGTGAGACCTCAAAAGATTGCGTTTGACAATCTCCTGATTGGGTCGGTGCAGAAACCGAGTGGACCACCGCTTCATCTGAATGACCCGTGGTGTCTAAATCGACCAGTGCTTTCAGCACTTTTGATTTCAACTCTTCTGGGCTGATGCCTGCGTGTTTGGCCATCAATTGCCAGTCGGCGTCACTGGCTCGGCTTTCTAATGCGTTTGAAAGACTCATTATCAATTCCTCTTTTTGCCTCAAGAAACGTCATCAATCCCTTTGTGAGGCAGCAAAAGGTGACAGTCATGCGTTGCATCACTACCCATGCTTTTGGCGATTGGGTTTTTTTGTGAGGATGCACTTATTAAGTGACCTGGGGTGGGTGGATGTCTCAGTTTAAATGTGGTTTTTAAAAGAGCTGAACAGGTAAGCCATTGAAATTACCCAATTGGACATCATGTTTGTGTAACAACAGAGAAAGAGGGTTTGTATGAAAATTAAAAATTGTTTGCTGGTTTTTGTTCTGTGCCTGGTGTCAAGCTTCGCACATGCTGATCCCAAGCCGTTCACTGAATCTGACGTAGAGCAGTCCATCTTAGACACCCTCAAAGTCATGAAAGCGGTTTATGTTTATCCGGACAAAACGGCAGGCATAGAGTCAACCATTCTGTCACAGATGGCGCAGGGTGCTTTTGACGGCATCAAAACACGAGAGGCATTTGTTGATCGGGTCGGAGGTGCACTGGCCGAAGCTGCCAATGACGGACACATGGGCTTGATGTTGGCTGAAAAGGACAAGGAACCCACCCATGTGCTCACTGAGACGATTGATGAACGGAAGAACAACTTCGCTTTTCAAAAAGCAGAAGTCCTCCCAGGAAATGTGGGTTACGTAAAAATCAACAAGTTTCATCCGGATGTTGCTGCCGAGCAAACCGCCAGTCATGCATTGGGTTTTCTGAGTCTTTCGGATGCTTTGATCATAGATTTGCGTGATTGTATTGGTGGTTCACCCGAACTGGTGAAATTCATTTTGAGCCACTTTTATGACCAACCCACGCTGTTGTGGCAATACCATTCTCGCGATGACACTGAAGTCCATGAACACCATTCCATTGCAGGTTTGGGCCTAGCCAACGGGAAGTCTCAAATGCCTATTTATGTCTTGGTTGGACCGGGGACGGCCAGTGCTGCAGAACTGTTTGCCTACACCTTACAAAATGACAACAAGGCCGAAATCGTGGGCGAAAAAACCAGAGGCATCGCTCATGCTGTGGGTGCGGTGCGAATCAATGCGTTTTTCGATGCCCGCTTTTCGATGAGCCGGCTGACCAATCCACACACAGAAAAGGACTGGGAAAATGTCGGCATCATTCCTGACTTACCGGTGGCCACATCAGACGCGCTGTCTGCAGCGCATGAAGCGGCTTTGGCACAGCTCAAAACCACCCATACACCATGATTGATCTTTCTGACTGGTCATTCCGTGGTTATAGATACATCTTCTTGTTTACCCTTTTGGGTGTGTGTTTGGTTTATGTGGCGATTTACAACTGGAAACTGAAACGCAAAAATGATGCGGCCAAAAAAGTGACCATGGGCGGTGACTTTGGTCATTCAAACGAAGGTTTGGGGCTTTGGGGTGACGATGAGATCAACACCATCACTGACCATGTTTCGGGACTGTATTTTGTTTTTCATCAAGCCAGAGAACGATTGGATTTTGAACCCATTGAATCGATGTTGTCAGAACGGTTTTACCACGCCCAGCAAAATGAAGCCGATCGATTGAGGCAAAAGAATGTCAGGAACGTCACCACTGACCATCATCTGGACACAGTGAAACTACTGGAGTATAAAAAATATTTGGATGAAAGCAAGGCCAGGGTGGCTTTGTTACTAGAAGGTTCTGGCACGAAAATGATGGTCAACAAATCCAATGAAGTTGTTCATCAGCACCCGGGTGATGGCATTTGTGAATTGTGGTACTTGGTCCGACGCCAAGGCCAGTGGGTCTTGGATCAAATCGTCCAATCGCCATCTTTAGAAACCATCAATGCCTTGAACAGTGAATCTGATTGAGGCCCGTACCAGAAAGTGGTTGATCGGTCGCGTCTTTTCGTTCATTCGTGCAAACCACATTCGCGCTTGAGGCCAAAGAACCTCAGTTGTTCGATGTGATCAACTTGGTGGATGGATTGGGTGCTGTGGACATCGCCGATGCTGAGGTAGCCTTGTTCCCATAAAGGGTGGTAGGGCAGGTCATGTTTTTTCAGGTATTGAAAAATGTCTCGGTCCGTCCAGTCCAAAATGGGGTGGACTTTGTGTCGGTTGTTTTTGATTTCAACAAATGGTTTGTCTGCACGGGTGGTGCTTTGGCTGCGTCGGATTCCGGAGTACCAGGTTTGGATGCCGTGTGCTTCCAAAGCTTTTTCTAAAGGTGCGGTTTTTCTGATTTTGTTGTATTGCTCCAACCCTTGGATGCCTTGTTCCCACAACTGACCATGACGTGCTTCAAACCAGGCGGTAGAAGTCGGGTTTTGAATCACATGCAAATTCAGCTTCAGGCGTTCTGTCAAGGCATCAATGAACTGATAAGTCTCAGGGAACAGGTAACCCGTGTCCACCACGAGAACTGGTATGCCGGGTGATGCCTGATTCAGCAGGTGCAGAGAAACCGCTGCCTGAGCACCGAAACTCGAAGTCAAGGCGTGTTTCTGTGGAAAGTGTTTCAGTGCGTACTCAACACGCCCGGCGGCATCCAGGCGTGCTAAATGTTCGTTGTGAAAGGCGATGTTCATGCAATCAACTCATGGACTTGTCGGCCGTGTGCCACCGATTGGACATGGCCCTGTTGAATAACAAAATCTCCGAAAGGGATGGCTGCATCGACCTGTGCATATTCTGATAGCAAGGAATCAATGTGTGCCAAGATTTCGGATTCTGTGATGTGTTCTTTGTACAGTTGGTTCAGTCGTGTGCCGTTGGGCAAACCACCCAGGTACATGTTGTAACGTCCCAACGCTTTACCAACGAAAGCCATTTCGGCCACGAAAGGCCTGGCACAACCATTGGGACAACCCGTCATTCTGATGCTGATGGGTCGTTCTGCGATGTTGTGTTTGGCTTGTAGTTTTTCGATCTCACCAATCAAGTCAGGTAAATAGCGTTCCGCTTCTGCCATGGCCAAAGTACAGGTGGGCAAAGCGACACAGGCCATGGCCAATTCACGTGTTGGACTGATGGCTGGCTGATTCTGGGCGATGATGTCATCGACCTTCTGCTTGTTGGCGTCACTCACGCCGGCCAACACCAGGTTTTGATTGGGGGAAATGATGTAATCGGCCAGTTCAGCTTCTGCGATGGCTTTCAACGCGCTTCTGATTTGGGTGTGTTCATTATTGATCACACGGCCATTAGAGATGAACAGGGTGCGGTTCCATGTCCCATCGTGGTTTTGTTGCCAGCCGAATCGGTCGCCATGCGAAGTCAGTTCAAAAGGTTTGGCTTCTTGCAGCTCGAAACCTTGTCTTTGGGTCAATTGTTCACGCAACCAATCAACGCCGTGGTCATCTACGGTGTATTTGAAGCGGGCGTGTTTGCGGTTGGTCCTGCAACCGTGGTCGCGTTGAGTTTTGACCACCGCTTCAGCGACGGCCACCACTTGATCAGGGGTACAAAAACCGACCACATGCGCCAACAACGGAAAGGTGTCCAAATCACCGTGCGTCGTGCCCATGCCGCCACCACAGGTGACGTTGTAGCCAATCAGCTCATCGTTTTCAACGATGGCGATGAAACCCAAATCGTGGGCCTGCACGTCAACGTCATTGCTCGGGGGGATCACCACAGCGATTTTGAATTTGCGTGGCAAATAGGTTTTTCCATAAATCGGTTCAACTTCTTCGGGCGATGCATCAGGGTCGAAAGGTTTGTAATCGGGCAGTGTGCTATCAGGCAGTTTTTTGCCGTCCAACCAGATTTCATGGTAGGCACCTGTTTGTGGCAACAAATGCTCACTGATGGCCACCGAATCATCAAATACTTGCGCGTGCACAGCGGAGATTTCAGGATTGGCTGAGCACATGATGTTTCTGTTCACATCACCACAGGCGGCCAATGTGTCGAGCAAGCTGTCGTTGATCGCGGCGATGGTCGCTTTGAGGTCACGTTTGATCACACCGTGGAGCTGAAAAGCTTGGCGGGTGGTCAAACGGATGCTTTCATTGGCATGTCGGTCGGCCAGATCATCCAAAGCCAGCCACTGGGCTGGGGTACAGCGCCCACCCGGAACGCGGGCTCGAATCATGAAGCTGTACAAGGGTTCCAGTTTTTGTTTTTGTCGCTCTTTGCGTAAATCACGGTCATCTTGCATGTAAGTGCCGTGAAACTTGGTTAATTGGGTGTCATCTTCTGAGATGGCGCCCGTGATCGGATCATTCAAGCCTTCCACGATGCTGCCACGCAGGTAGTTGCTCTCAATTTTCAGGTATTCGACTTTTTCCAAGTCAGGTTGGTTGTTGTTACTCATGATCAGTACACGTCTTTTTGGTAGCGGTGGTTGCGTTTCAGTTCTTTCAAATGGTTCTTGGCTTCTTCATCACTCTTGCCGCCGTGTTCGGCGATGATGTTGAGCAAGGTTTGTTCAACGTCTTTGGCCATGCGATTGGCATCGCCACAGATGTAAATGGCGGCGCCGTTTTCCAACCACTGCCAAATGTCTTTGGCCTGTGCAGCCAAACGGTGTTGAACGTAGATTTTTTCTTCCTGGTCGCGTGAAAAAGCAACGTCAATGCGGTGCAAGAAGCCTTGTTTTTGCAAACGCTGCCATTCGGTCTGGTACAAGAAGTCGGCGTGGAAATTGGGGTTGCCAAAAAACAACCAATTCTTGCCTGATGCTTTTCTGGCCTGTCGCTCTTGAACGAAAGCGCGGAACGGCGCGATGCCGGTGCCAGGACCAATCATGATGATGTCGGTCTCATCACTGGGCAGTTTAAAGTGTTTGTTCGGTTCCACGTAAACCGAAACCACATCGCCTTCTTGGGTGCGTTGGCACAACAAACCCGAGGCCAGGCCAGCGGATTCGGCAGCTTGTTCCAGGTTGACCGTCAAATGCACCTCGTCTTCGAACTGAGTCGGCGCGGATGCGATGGAATACAAGCGCGGTGTCAAAGCCCGCAATTCTTCCAACCAATCCAAAGGCCATTCAGCGATGGCAGGATAAGATTGGATGATGTCCACCAGTTGTTTGTTCCAGACAAAATCATTGAAGGCTTGGTGGTCACTGCTGATGGCTTTCAACGCATCGTCTGCCAATCGCTTGGCCACATATTGCAACCACGGCTTGCTGATTTGTGTGATTTCAATGTGCTGTTCAAATGCCTCAGCCAAGGGCAGTGACTGGCCTTTCCATTCAATTTGCACATCCCCATCTTGTGACAATGCCTGTAACAGCTTGTCCACCGAGGCAGGATCATTGTGGGCGATGATGCCCAATGAGTCGCCAGCCTGATACTTAATTGCTTCTTCATCAATGGCCAGTTCAATGTGGAACGTATTTTTAACCGAATCGTGGGCCGTGATTTTCTGCACGGCCAGCACTTCGGCTTGGAAAGGGTTGTTTTTGTTGTGCTGGGCAACTGCCTGACTGATGGGTGCAGGGAAGGGCGTGATGTTGTTCTGTGTGCTTTCTAACGTGCTCTCAAGTAGGGGCGCCACCACTGATTTGACCTGTTCTTGCCATTGAGCAGCGTCTGCTTCATAGTCAACGTCACAGTCGATGCGATCAATCAATCGCTTGGCACCCAATGCAGCCAATCGTTCATCCAATTCTTTACCGGTGTGACAGAACAATTCATAACTGGAATCGCCCAAGGCCAACACACTGTAACTCAATGATTTCAACTCGGGGGCGCGTTTACCCATCAGCTGCTCATAGAATATTTCAGCATCATCAGGTGCTTCGCCTTCGCCGTGGGTGCTGACCACCAGTGCCAAATGGCTCTTGTCCTTCAATTGTTTGACCGTCAAATCGGCCAATGAAACCAACTCAGAGGCCAAGCCTTGTTGTTCTGCTTGTTGGTGCAGTTGATTGGCCACACCCTCGGCATTGCCTGTTTGGCTGCCAAAGGCAATGGTCAATTTCTGACTGCTTTGGTTGCTTGGTGCGGCCACTGGGGCCGCAACTGCACCTTGTTGTGCTGATGCAGCCAAATAACCTGACAACCACAGCTTTTGTTCAGCACTCAATTGCTGCAATAATTTGGCCACATCAGCCAAATCCAAAGCCGTTTCTTTTTGCAATAATGCCAACTGTTCGATGCTCATGATCTTCGTTCATATGATTCAATGATGGCAGTTTAGATGGCTAAATAACATTATGGAACGTACAAAAATGCATGAGATAATGCCTTTTTGTTATAAGCGGTCTTGGTGGCGGACTGATTGCCCTGTTACCTGCCAATTGCAGGTAGCCACATGCCCATGGTGGCGCCAAATGTGCCCAAAATAAAGATGAAGCCGATGAGGGTGACCATGAAGCTTGTTGATAATTTAATGGGTGCTGAAGGGCTTTGGTGTGCCCTCAGATACAGTTCGAGTATAAACAAAGGGAGGATGTAAACAGTAAAATAGAGTGCAGTTAAAAATGGGCCAGAAAAGCTCACAGGATCAAAACCCACTGGTTTACCGTGAATGCTCAACCAAGCCATCATGCCAATTCTGAACATCCACACGCCACTGACTGCCACAAACAGCCTCAATGCCCAGGTGCGATGTTTTGCGAACTGTTTCATTCGGGCATACTGAATGGCCTTGATGGCACAGGTTACAATGATGATGCCGTTAATCATGATTGCTGTGTGACCCACTAAGCTGCCAACAATTTTGTCATGGCGGGTGATGATCATGAACATGCCACTGATGCTCATCACCATCGCCGTCGTCACATACAAGCGGCCATTCCACCTGTGCAGTCTCGGCCATTGTTTGCGCAGGATTGGAATGAGTTGTAGTAAACCGCCGACAGTGATGATGGCGGCTAGCAAAACATGCGCCATTACGGCGATGTTGCCCCAAAAGTCTCCTTGAACATGACCTCCAGGCATGACTTGATTGAAGCGTTCAATGTCTTGATCAACTGTTGCCATGTAATAGAACATGACAATGTAGCATGCAAACAAAGCTTGGCCTAACAATACAGTTAAGTACCAAAATTTAGCTGATCCATTCAGTGTTTTTTGGGCCAAAGCAACTGACGGCCACCATGAAGCTGAAATTGATTGTGTTTTCATATGTTGTCTCTTTAATAATTGGGTTGTTTCAGATGATGACTTGGCAAACAATCGATTCATTCCGTGAAGTTTTGCTCATGAGCTTCAGGATCGCTGTGTTATGATTTCATTGTAATGTCTATTGTTTGCTGAGTGGTTTAACGCCATTTTCTCAATCCGGCGCTTGTTTTCATGCCGATTTGGAAATCAACCAGCATTGAATCAAAAAATACAAAGCTTATGAGCAAAGAATTTATTTCAGACCCAGGTGAAGCTGTTATTGAAACAGGGTTTCCTGCCCGTTTTTTTAAAGGCATCAAGCAAGCAGAACATGCGAGATTGATTTGGTGGTGTTTGGCCTTGTGTCTTTCTGGTGCCACATTGGGCAAATTCATGAGCGTTTCAAATGACTTTCTTTTTGGTTTGTTGACTGTGGTGGGATCAGGTGGTTGTGCTTGGTTTTGGATACTGAGTCGTGCGCTTTTTCGAGACCGCAAGATTTTGAACTCAAAAACAGTGTTAGTCGTTCCTTTGGTTGTAGCTGTAGAAGCAATAGAAAAGATGTTGCTTTCGTCATGGCTGAATGAAGCGAGTAATGAGTGGGTTCGGGTATTTATCAATTTGTCCTCATTGATTTGTGTTGCCATGATAGTTTTGGTTTGGAATGAAACTTTGACTGGGTTCAATAAGATACACAATAAAACTGAGCGTCGGTTCAGGATCCTTTTTTTGGGTGTTTTCAGTATTCCTGTGGTGGTGGCAGTGATTTGGTTGATGGGTGCTGAAGCAGGCACATGGGCAGCGAAGTGGAAAGAAGTGTTATTGACCATGTGTGCATTGATGGCGCTGATCGGAAGCCACATGGCTGTGTGCTACCGTTCTGATCTCTTGCGCACGGCATCTTCAGCATCAAGTAGCCATGAGCTAAGTCAAGCAGCAGAAACGAAAGCTTTGGCAAACCGGGTGATGCAGGCGATGACAAATGATGAAATACTCACCCAGGTTGACCTCAAAGTGTCTGATTTGGCAAATCATCTGAGCGTTCAAGAATACAAAGTGACTCGGTGCATCACCAGTGAATTAAGTTTCCGAAACTTCAATCACATGATAAATAAGCACCGCATTGAGCGAGCGATAAACATGCTGAAAAACCCAGCAACCAATCACTTGAACATCGCCACCATAGCTTTTGACTGTGGTTACAATTCTTTGGGGCCGTTCAACCGAGCTTTCAAGCAACATACAAAGACAACGCCCAGCCAGTATCGCAAAACATTGAGTTGATTCAAAGGAGCAAGTCAAGGCACTCGTTATGAAGGCTCTTATAAAGCAAGTTGATACGCTGAGTCGAGCTTCCTGTGCACCTGAAAAATGACCCCAAGGGTGCGGACGGTTGCCTGTCACGTGTTGCATTTTCAGACTCAAGATGACATCTTACATGAACTCAATTCTACGGACTCAGATTGAGGATGTTCATAACTCATTATCAAAATGAGCGAGCTACAGCTGGGTTTTGGTTTTAAGAATGGTTACCAATTCAGTTGGTTTTTGGTGATGAGGTTTGTGATCACCTTGTCGATGGTGTCGTTGCTTTTGAGCTGATCATACAAAGGTTTGGCTTCTTTGAATTTTTTGAGCTGTAATTTGGCTACCAGTAAAGTGTGGGCGTAGTATTTATTGTTGGGTTCGGCTTGGTGGACTGGTTCCATCAGGGCTTCAATTTCATTGAAGGCTTTGGTGGCTTCAAGTTCATGACCCAGTTCGAGTTGTAAGCCTGCCACCAACAAAGTATCTACCCCCAGGTCATTTGCGGCTGAATAATTACTGGGGTCTTTTTCATGGTTGTGTTTTGATATGGCCAACCCTTGTTGGTAGAAATGCAAAGCGCTTTCAAGGTCACCGAGTTGTTGATGCACTTCTCCAGCTGTGCTGAAAGAGTAGGCCTGCTCTCTTTCAAATTCTTGGTTAAAAGGGGCTTTCAGTTTGAGCGCATTGCCCAGTTCTATGGCCGTGATTGCTGCTGTTTTTGCAGCTTCCAAATGGCCTGTTTCAAGTTGAAAAAAGGCCAATTGGTTGTGCAAAATTCGTTCGTTGTTTTGTTTCTTTAAATCTTCAGCGTCTTGTATGATGCTGGCTTGTGCCAAAGCAATGGCTTGCGTTGTTTCGTCAATACCGGTTGCGATTGATCCAAAATCAAACTCATACCACGCTTTCATTTGGTGACTGTGTGAATTGGCATAGAGCCATTCAGCATCTTGTGGTTTTTTGTCTAACTGTTCAGATGCCAAAGTCAGGGTTTTGTCAACTTGTTGTTGGGCTTGTGGTTCTCTGGCGTATTCCATCAGCAAGTAACTCAGTTCCAGATAAGCTTCCCAAAGCGTCAATTGCGAATGATCTGGTGACAAGAGTAACAGCTGTTCCATGGCATCAATGGCATCGGTCAGTACTTTTTCAGTGGCTTGCTCCTGACCCTCGGATGACAAAACTTGACTTTGATAGACTTTGAGGCTGGCAACCAATGGGTAATACTCAAGCAAATCAGCACCTGCCGAACGTGCTTGTTGCAGATGCTTATCGGCTGCTGTGAACATGTTTTGTGCTTGTTCCGACTGTTCAAGATAGTCGAATACTCTGCCTGTGTTGATGTATGCTTTTGCGGTTTGCCGGTGGCCTACTTCATCCATTGTCAGGGGATCTTTTTTGGCCAAATGAGCGACACTTTTTTGGCTACATTTTGTAAAACATCAATGCGCCCGATGCGCTCCAGGTTTTCATACAAGTCATCGAGCATGTAATTCATCAGCTCATCGGTGGCATTTTTTTCAGCAACAGTCAGAGCTTGCAGATGCTGGGTGTCACGGGTGTATTTGATGGTCACCAGCACAGCCGAGATCAGAACCAATAACAGACCCAAAGTGACCCAGGGGTGGCGTTTGATCGCTTTGGAAGTGGCAGTTGACAATTTATGGACGTCAAAGCTGAGGGGGAATCCCAATTGCCACTGGTTCAAGTCGGTGCGTACAGCCTCGGCACTTTGGTAGCGTTGTTTGGCTTTTGCTGAGGTCAGTTTGGCAACCACTTTTTGTAAATCTTTGGCCACTTCAGAATGTTTCAGTGCGTTGTTCAAAGTTTCTGGACTTTCTATGTCCATGTCTTGGTTATAAACCGTTAGCAGCAACCCGCCAAACAACACCCCGAGTGAAAACAAATCACTGCGCTGGTCTAGTTTTTCTCCTTTTAACTGTTCTGGAGAGCTGTATCCCAGGGTACCAAAATTCAAATGAGCTTCATCTTCACGTGTCATTGAGATGCCGAAATCAATCAAAACAGGACAAGGCACACCGTTCATCTTTTTGACCAACACATTGTTCGGTTTCAAGTCCTTATGCAACACCCCTTGTTGGTGGATGAATTGGAGTGTGTCACAAAGGCTTAACATCAGTTTGACGACACCTTCGGCGTTGAGTTGGTTGAGTGTACAATATTGATCAATGTGAGGGCCATCAATGTGATCAAGAACCAGCCAAGGCTGCCCTTTGTCTGTGATGTTGCCATCAATGATGGTCACCACGCCTGGATGTCTCAATTTCGCCAACAGTTGCATTTCCTGTAAAAACTGTTGTTTCAGTACTTTTTGTTCAAATCGGCCAGAAATGAACTTAATGACGACGGTTTGTTGGTAAATGCCATCTGAACGCTCGGCGAGGTAAACATCACTTTGTCCGCCTGAGTCGATTTGCTCAATGATTTGGTATTTGTTGATTAAGGTTTCGTCGTTCAATTCTCCTGTGCTGAATGTTTTGTTGATCAAATGTTGGACATGTTCATTCAAGGAAGCCGGTGCTTTGCACTGATGACCTTGATTTGCTAGATAGTCTTCAACTTCAATCTCATCGTCACGATCAAAATCCGAGTCTATTTTTTGCCACAATGCTTCTAAGTCTTCTGGTTGATTCGTTTTATCGTTCATTTCATGGCGACTGAAAGCATGGCTCGGGCTTTTTTCCAGCAGCGAAAAGCCGTTCGCTCGCTGACTTTCATGACATCAGCGATGTCGGTGAATTCCATGTCTCCAAAAAACTTGTAAATGAAGACCTGTTC
>JAUHZH010000352.1 GCA_030426065.1 Gammaproteobacteria bacterium | reverse complement strand
TGCAAAAGACGGCAAAAATGTGGTGATCCATGAATTTGCCCACCAATTGGACCAGGAAGATGGCGTCAGTGATGGTACACCTTTACTGCAACCTGGACACATCAGAACCTGGGGCAAAGTCCTTGGCAAAGAATTCAAAGCCTTGGTGATCAAGGCCAAATGCCGACGCAGGGCATTCTTTGACCATTATGGCGCCACCAATGCCGCGGAATTTTTCGCTGTCATCACAGAACATTTCTTCGAACAGCCAAAAACCTTCAAACGCAAACACCCCGACTTGTACCAAGAACTGACCAAATACTACAAACTGGATCCATTGACTTGGACATCAAGCAAAATATGAACTTTTACACTCAATTTATTTCAAACAAGCACTTGATAAACTAATGAATACAATGAACACCATGAAATACATTGCACTAACCGCTCTTCTGTTGATTTCAACATGGGCCAACAGTGAAACATTGAAGCTGACACAGATCATTGAAATTGCCATCACCGACGAACAAGGCAAAAGCCAAATGATCAACAAAACAGCCCTACTCGATCAACCGGTTACCCTTCAACTGGGCGAGTTTCAATTCAACATCAAAACCCAACAAATCAATCAAAGCAGCCAAGCCATGGTTGAAACCCAAATCAGTCAGAAAGACAGCGAAGGCCAATTCAAAGTGATCTCATCCCCTACCTTGGTGGTGATGTTCAAAAAACAAGGCCAGATCAAAACTGAGATAGAACAAAACCAAATCGACATGAAAGTCATCGTCCACAAAACAAAAGTCGCATCCATGTGATAAAACAAGTCATTACATACCCCCGCACCAGTCGGGGGATGAACCCTCAAACTACCCAACAACTTTGACTCATGCCGCCTGAGCCTGCCGAAGGTTTTTCCTGCGTTCTTTCTATGGTCCTATAAAGACCAACCAGTCATTGCGGCGAAGGCCACAATCCAGGAATGGAAAACGTGAACACTGGCCTTTAAACTGTATTATAAATCCAGTGAAGTTGAATTAAGAAACAGACTCCAGCCTTCGCCGGAGTGACTGCTGTTGGTGCACCTTGCTCCCACGCTCCGGCGTGGCCATCCATCAGCCATTCACATCCAAAGGTCGGGCCAGCACTCGCCAGTCTCTACCCAACTTTTTCATTGTTTTGACTTCCAAGTGCAAGCGCTGGTCCATGGCGTCAATGGCCCAATCAAGCAATGGACGGGCGGCACTGCCCATCAAAACAGGTGCGGTATATACCAACAACTCATCAACATGTCGATTGGACACCAATGTCCCCGCCAAAGTCGCACCACATTCAAACAGCACCTCATTGATGTTTTGTTGCCCCAACCAATCGATCACAGCACCCACATCCACTTGTCCAGTGGTCGATGCCTGCCTGATGACACGAACACCAACAGCCTCGAGGGATTTGACTTTTTCCACATCACCCGAAACAGTCACCACCACACAAGTCCCTTCGTTGCCGATGATCTTGGCTGACAATGGCATCTGCAATTGACTGTCGAGCACCACACGCCAAGGCGGAGCCGTTGCAAAATCATGGGGTAATTTTCGGTATTTACTTGGCAGTTCATCAGCCCGAACATCCAAACGGCAATCATCGGCCAGAACTGTCCCTATCCCGGTCACGACCGCACCCGATCGGCCACGCCAATACTGCACGTCTTGGCGGGCTTTTTTGCCCGTTATCCAATAACTGTCGCCATTGGCCATCGCGGTTCGGCCATCCAATGACTGTGCCAGCTTCAAACGAACCCATGGCTTCCCTGTCCTCATGCGGTGCAAAAACCCCGCATTCAAGGCGGTTCCCCTTTCCGCCAAAACGCCTGTCACCACTTCAATACCCACAGCGCGCAACTTCTCATAACCTTGACCCCTAACCAATGGGTTGGGGTCGTCATTACACACCACCACTCGCCGCACACCAGCTGCAATCAAAGCATCGGCACAAGGCGGGTTCTTTCCTTGATGGCTGCAAGGTTCTAAAGTGACATAAGCCGTGGTACCACGAGCCAATTCACCCGCTTCTGCCAAAGCCAAAGCTTCGGCATGGGGCTGCCCCACATACTGATGAAAGCCGGACCCAACAATGGCATCGCCTTGAACCAACAAACACCCCACGCGCGGGTTTTCAGCGACTGTGAACAAACCGCCACGTGCCAGCTTCAGGGCTTTTTTCATGAATTTTACGTCGGTGCTCTTGTGCATCATTCTGTGGTTTCAGATAATAAACCTTCGTATTGTAATCCATCAGCACCACCATGAACCCCAAACATTACCGCCACATCATCGAAGACGCCTTGCACGAAGACATCCAGACAGGTGATTTGACCAGCGAAGCCATCTTCCCTCGCAAGCAAATGTGCGAAGCCCAATTGATCGCCAAACAAGACGGCATCGTTGCTGGCATCGAAGTGTTTCGTGAAGCCTTTTGGGTCCTAGATGAAAACGTTGAAGTTGAATTGCTGTTCAAAGACGGCGATGTGTGCCAAGACCGCGATGTGATTGCCAAAATCAAAGGCCCCGTATTGTCGGTTTTGGGCGCCGAACGGGTGGCTCTTAATTTACTCCAGCGCATGAGCGGCATCGCCTGCTTAACCAGCGAATTTGTCAAACGCTGTGAAGGCAAATGCCAAGTGCTCGACACCCGCAAAACCGCACCCAACCTGCGAGTTTTAGACAAATGGGCGGTCAAACTTGGTGGCGGACAAAACCATCGAATCGGCTTGTATGACATGGCCTTGATCAAAGAAAACCACATCAAAGCCGCCGGAGGCATCACCCAGGCCGTCAACCACATTTTGGAATACGACACCCACAACCGCCCCATTGAAGTCGAAGTAACCAACCTCGATGAACTGCGCGAAGCATTGCAATGCCCCGTA
>JAUHZH010000351.1 GCA_030426065.1 Gammaproteobacteria bacterium | reverse complement strand
CCGGTCATTGGCCAAAGTCATGGCCCATCGGGGCTTTGATAACCCGTTCGAAGAGACCCACCCATTTTATGTGTTGCTGGAGTTTGACGAAGACGAAGCCGGTGCCATGCAAGTTTTTGAAGAGGGCATGGAAGCAGAACATGTGGCTGATGGCATCATTGCCCAAAGCATCGAGCAGGGCCAGCAATTGTGGCAGTACCGTGAAGGGATTTCTGAATCCATAGCGGAATACACGCCCTACAAGAACGACATTTCAGTTAAAATTTCACAAGTGCCCGCATTCATGGAACAACTGGAAGACATATTGGCTGAAGAATACCCTGAATTTGAAACCATTTGGTTTGGCCACATTGGCGATGGCAACCTCCACCTGAACATTTTGAAACCCACGTCCATGGACACAGCGGATTTCAAAGCACAATGTGAAGACGTCAATGCCCATGTCTATGGCCTGATTCAACAGTTCGGTGGCAGCATCTCGGCCGAACATGGTGTGGGTTTGATCAAAAAACCTTTTTTGGGTTACAGCAGGTCTCAAGAGGAAATTCAGTTGATGGCACAAATCAAAACTGTTTTTGACCCCAACGGTGTCTTGAATGTGGGTAAAGTGGTCTGATGCGTTTTGAGGTGATAAAAAGATGAAATCCAAGAGAGCTTACCGTTGTGATGCCTGTGGGGCTTCTCAAGTCACCAAAAACAGCCTGACGGGTTTGCTCGAATGCCAATACTGCGGGTCTTCACTGGTTCACGAAAGTGTGGATGAAACCAAAACACCGGTTTTAAAACAAGCAGCTTTGATGGTCATGTTGCCCGTGATTGTCATTGCTTTGGTGGTTTTCTATTGGGCTTTCATCACTGAAGAGCGCAGCAAGCACCTGACTCAGCCACCAGCAATCAGTCAACCCCATGCTCAGGTTCAAACTCAAGAATACAAACCTGCCGTTGTTGAGCCTAAAGAAGCGGTCTCTTCCCAAGTTTTGGCTGAGAGGCTGACCCTGACCAGTGAAGTGCATGGGCAAACGTCACAAAAAGCCCTGTATTGGATTTTTGGACTCAAGAACCACAGTGATGAAGCTGTCCACAGGCCAGGTGTGACGGTCAGTTTGTTTGATGCCAAAGGGCAGCGCTTGGCCGAACAAAGTGGCTGGTCAGCCCAAACCTTATTGGCTCCCGGTGAATCCAGCGAAGTATTGGTCTTGATTTCTACGCCACCAGAAGGCATTGCCAATATCGAAATCAATAACTTGGCATCATTGCCCAATGATTTCTCTCAAGAACCGGTGACGCTTGAAGTCACGGGCTTCCGAGTGAATGAAAAAAGGGGGCAATATGAATTGGTGGGAGACATCGAAAACAAGCACAGCGGTTTGGTGAAATTCAGTCGCGTTTTTGCCGTGGCCAGGAACGCATCAGGCCAGCCCATCGGCATGGGCAACAGTTATGCCACCCAAAAACACCTTGAACCCAATGAAACATCAGGTTTTAAAGTCAGCGTCGGTACTTTTTTGAAAGGCGAACCCGACCATTGGACCCTGTGGGCCCATGGCCGACTGCAATGACCCATTAACCCGCTCATCCACTGTGGAAAATCAAGCACCTTCAAGTTTGATTGTCACCACAATACATGAAGCACTTTAACAGGGCTCAATGATCTGTGGTTCATCAGCGGGACCGCCACCTTTATTACGTACTTTCACCAAGCTTCTAAACCATGACGATAAATCAGGTCGTCGCTGTGCCACTTGATGTAGGTCTCGCACAGTTGTGGGCCATTGTGGTCGAAAGAAAAGGTGCTGAAGTCAACGCCGTTGCCAAACATGTCAAGGTTGAATTGGGCTTCGCCTTGTGCGTTGGTGGTGGCTTGGCTTTGCCTGCCTTGGTGAGGCCCTTTGTTGCTGGCCAGGGTCACAACTGTGTTGTTGAGCGGTTGGCCACTGGCGTCGTGTAAATGCACAGAGACCGTGGCGCCTTGCTCATCTCCTTGCCACATGTACTGGCTGTGACATCGCCGACCGACACTGTAAAAAGCATCCACAGCAGCGGGTGTGAAGGTTGTGGTTTCTTGGTCCGGCCATGTGATGTTCAAAGCCGTCACGGCAGCATCCAACCCCAGGCCCACATGGACATCGGTTGGGTTGTTTGACATGTAATTGTTGCCTGGATAAATGTCTCTGATTTGTGAAAAGGAAGGGCTGATGACTTGCACACGCGCGCCAATGGCGAATGGGTTGCTGCTGTTGTCTTTGAGGTGCAGTTTGATGTGGTGGTTGGTGTTCTGACTGGTGTTTCTGAACACTTTGACAGGTCCGTCGTTGGGAAAAATCAATATGTCGAGCTGACCATCCTGGTCATAATCTGCACAGCTGATGCCGCGGCCTTGGCCTGTGTGGACGAGGCCACTGGTGAAGGCTTGTTCAGTGAAGGTGCCATCACCGTTCGACATGAACAGGCGGGCAGGGTCATTGAGGAACGCGGGTTCACTTTGGGTTTGGAACCCGTTTTCATGGAAGATGTCCAAATGGCCGTCGTTGTCAAAATCAGCAAAACAGGCCCCCCAGCCCCAGAACCCTTCTTGCACACCACTGGCGATGGTGGCATCACTGAAAGTACCATCGCCTTGATTTTGGTACAAGCGGTTCCCGGTCACACCCCAATTGCCCTCGGGTTGTCCGTCTTCATCCCAGATGCTGGTGACAAACCAATCCATGTCACCGTCGTTGTCATAATCGCCAATTGCGCCACCCATGCCGTTTTCATCGGTGATGACAGGTGGCTGGGTCAGGGTGAATGCCCACTGGTTGTTGCTCGAATCACCTTCTATGATCAGGCTGTTGCCAAAGTCACTGGCCAGTAAAATGTCCAAGTCACCGTCGTTGTTGAAATCGACAAAATTGGCAGTGAAGGTCATTCCTGGAAACCAGTTGGTCT
>JAUHZH010000350.1 GCA_030426065.1 Gammaproteobacteria bacterium | reverse complement strand
GATACGGGGAGGTGTGGCAAAGACGATGTCGGGCTTTGCGGGGGTATTGTGCCGGCGGGCCGCCGGCGGTCCATTACAGGATTAGCATGGCGTCGCCGTAGCTGAAGAAGCGGTATTTTTGGGTTATGGCGTGGTGATAGGCGTTCAGTATGTTGTCTTTTCCAGCGAGGGCGGAGACGAGCATGACAAGGGTGGATTCGGGGAGGTGGAAGTTGGTGATGAGGCCGTCGATGGTTTGGAATTGGTAGCCGGGGTAGATGAAGATTTGGGTGTCGCCTTGGTAGGCTTTGATGTCGCCCGTTTGGCTGGCTGTTTCTAGGCAGCGCACAGCGGTGGTGCCGACAGCGATGACGCGGCCGCCTTGGGCTTTGGTTTGTTTGACCTGTTCGCAGACTTCGGATGTGACCTCAAGCCATTCTTTGTGCATGGTGTGGTCGTGGATGTTGTCTGTTTTCACGGGTTGGAAGGTGCCTGCGCCGACGTGTAAGGTGACGAAGGCGGTGTTGACGCCATTGGCTTTTAATGTGTTCAACAGTTCATCATCGAAATGCAAACCCGCTGTGGGTGCTGCCACGGCACCGGCTGTTTCGGCATAGACGGTTTGGTAGCGTTCGTCGTCATCGGCTTCGGCTTTTCGGGTGATGTATGGTGGCAAGGGCATGTGGCCATGTGCCGCCATCAGTTCGGGCAAATTTTCTTTCAGTGTCTCACAGAGGAAGAACATGCCTGAGCGTGCCGTGACTTTGAGCTTGGCTTCGCCTTCGAAGTAGATTTCAGTGCCCAGTTTGACCGATTTGTTGGCCTTGAGCATGGTTTTGGCTTGTTGGCCGTTGAGCACGCGTTCAATGAAGACTTCAACCTGGCCGCCGGTGGCTTTTTGGCCTTTGAGGCGGGCTGGGATGACTTTGGTGTTGTTGAAGACCAAGAGGTCGCCTGGCTTGATCCATTCGGCCAGGTCTTTGAACTTGGCGTCACTGACTTCACCTGTGTTTTTATCCAGTTGCAGCAAACGGCTGTCGCTGCGACCCGCCAAGGGGTGTTGGGCGATCAGCTCTTCGGGCAGGTCGAAGTAAAAGTCAGACTTTTGCATTGGGTATTCAGGGGGCTTCCTTTTGAACAGGGAAATCCAGGTGCTGGACGTGTTTTTCGCCGGTCTGGTCTTGGTAAATCAAGCAAATGCGCACCTGTTCACCGGCCTTGATGGCGGCTTCTGGCATCATCAGCATGACGTGCAGGCCACCCGGCTGGAAAGACAAAGCCTCACCAACGGCCACGTTCAACTCAGGCTGGTGTTCCATGCGGTACTGACCATTTTCCTCGATGCTTTTGTGCAACTCGGTCATGCCAAAGGCTGGACTGAAAGCACCCACCAGCTTGATGTCGTTTGCGGTGTTGTTTTCCAGTTCAAAATAGGCGGCCATCATTTTGACGTTTGGTGGCGCGGCACGCAGCCAAGGTTGATTCACGGTTGGGAATTCAAAAGCCATCGCCAGGTTCGCTGCCATCAGCGAAAAAATCAGTGTCATTGTTTTCATAAGGATTGTGCCAGTTCAGTCAATTCTTTGGCTTTGGTTTCAGCCACTTGGGCGTCAATGGCTTCCACCATCACGCGCAATTTGGGTTCGGTGCCCGACGCACGGATCAGGACGCGGCCTTGATCGCCGAGTTCGGCATCGACCAGAGCGGCTTGTTTTTGCAATTCTGGATGGGCGGCCAAAGCTTTCGGGTCGTCGTTAATAACATTAATCATGGTTTGTGGGTAGAGGGTCATCTGGCGCGACAAGGTGAACAGGTCTTTGCCCGTTTCCAACATCACAGCCAAGACCATCAAGGCGCTGACGATGCCATCGCCTGTGCCTGCCAAAGCCAGATTCAAAATGTGGCCTGAAGATTCACCGCCCAGTATCCAGCCTTTGCTTTTCAACCTTTGGTGGACGTATCGGTCACCAACAGCGGCACGTTCAAACGGGATGTCCAGGGCCTTCAGTCCGGCTTCCATGCCTTGGTTCGACATCAATGTGCCGACCACGCCGCCGTTCAGTTGATCGTTTTCATGCATGTGCTTGGCCACCGGGAAAATCAATTGATCACCATTGACCTCTTCGCCTTTGTGGTTGACCATGACCACGCGGTCGCCGTCACCGTCCAAAGCGATGCCAACATCGGCTCCGGTTTCCAAAACTTTTTCTTGCAGCACGGCCACGGCTGTTGAGCCGCAATCACGGTTGATGTTGAAACCGTCGGGCTGGTTGCCAATCACGGTGACGTCCGCGCCCAGTTCTTTGAAGACTTGGGGAGCGACGTGGTAGCTGGCACCGTTGGCACAATCAAGCACCATTCGGATGCCATTGAGTGAGCGTTGGTTGGCCGATTGTTTACAAAATTCAATGTAGCGACCGGCGACGTCGTTCAAACGTTTGGCCTTACCGATGTGCTCTGATTCGACCATTTGCATGGGCTGGTCCAACAGGGCTTCAATCGCCAGTTCCTGATCATCGGTCAGCTTTTGGCCTTGTTCGTTGAAGAATTTGATGCCGTTGTCATGGAATGGGTTGTGCGAGGCACTGATGACGATGCCTGCGCTGGCGTGCAGGGTTTTGGTCAGCCATGCCACGGCCGGTGTTGGCATGGGGCCAAACAGGATGGTGTTGACACCGGCTGATGACAAACCGGCTTCAAGGGCCGACTCCAGCATGTAGCCTGAAACGCGGGTGTCTTTACCAATGACGACGGTCTGGTTGGGCATGGTTCGTCCCAAGACGCGTCCAGCGGCATAGCCCAATTTGAGGGCAAATTCTGCGGTCATCACCGAGCCACCGACTTTGCCTCGGATGCCGTCTGTACCAAAGTATTTTTCGGCCAAGCTACGGCGGTAGAAGAAGGCACCGGGGGTTGCTTGATAAGAAAAGGCTTTGGTAACCCCGTTGTAGGT
>JAUHZH010000010.1 GCA_030426065.1 Gammaproteobacteria bacterium | reverse complement strand
CCCTTCGGGCGAACTGGGAAACCGCCCTCTACTGCGTTGTCATCCTTGAAAAGGAAGTGGCCATTCCCTGCGGATGACGCCTTGTATAGGGCAGTTTCACAGTCCGCTGATGGCCCAGCCAAGTTCAGGACACTACACTGGGCCGGGATTTTATCAGAACAGCCGGTCAAGTCTCACTAAATGCTGATAAAATAAGCGCTTTTGACTGTCGTTCATGTCCATGAAGTTAACCAATGATTTGTTTTTGCGTGCATTGAAGCGCGAAAAAACCGAGCGCACACCGGTTTGGTTGATGCGTCAAGCCGGACGCTATTTGCCTGAGTATCGAGCCGTTCGCGCCCAAGCAGGTGATTTCATGTCCATGGCCAGTAATCCTGAATTGGCCTGTGAAGTCACGATTCAGCCATTGGATCGCTTTCCGCTTGATGCAGCCATCATTTTTTCTGATATTCTGACCATTCCTGATGCCATGGGTTTGGGTTTGTACTTTGTTCAAGGTGAGGGACCCAAGTTTGAAAGGCCCATCACCTGTGCCAAAGACATTGACGATTTGCCCATCGTGGGTGCCGATGATTTGCAGTATGTGATGGACGCCGTGTCATTGACGACAAAAACATTGAATGGCCGGGTGCCTTTGATTGGTTTTGCTGGCAGCCCTTGGACCTTGTTGACATACATGCTAGAAAACGGTGGCAGCAAATCCTATGCAAAATCCAAAGCCTTGCTGTACAAATCACCTGAGTTGGCTCACCAATTGTTGGACAAACTGGCCCAGTCCACCGTTTCGTATTTGGCAGGACAAATTGAAGCCGGTGCTTCAGCGGTACAAATTTTCGACAGTTGGGGTGGAGTGTTGAGTCCTGCTGATTTTGCTGCATTTTCTCTGAAATACATGAAACAGATTGTTGAAGGCTTGAAAAACGCAGGATACCAAGACACGCCGATCATCTTGTTCAGCAAAGGTGCCAACCGCTCATTGCCTGCACTTTCCCGAACCGGTTGTGCTGGCTTGGGGGTTGACTGGACCATCAACATCGATGAAGCATTGAATTTGACTGAAGGGCGGGTTGCTTTACAAGGCAATTTGGATCCTGCCACTTTGTATGCCAGTGATGCCTTCATAGATGGGGCTGTGAAGCAAGTTCTCGACGCCTATGGTGACCAACCAGGTCACATTTTTAATATGGGTCATGGCATGCAACCTGACATGGAACCTGAAAAAGTGGCTGTCTTGGTCGATGCCGTCCGACGCCACTCATCAAGGACATGAAACACAAGCTGGCACAATTGATAGACATCCCCATGGACGCGTGGAGTGAACACAGCATCCAAACCGACCATGGCTTTGTTTCGGTGATGGTGAAGCGTTCCGCCACACAATACACCGCTTTCATCAATGAATGTCCTCACCAAGGTCGACGCATGGATTATGCCGAAAATGCCTTTTTGGAAACCCCAGAAAAGCAGGTGGTTTGTCCAGCCCATGGCGCCACTTTTGACCCTGAGTCAGGGGTCTGTTTGGCGGGACCATGTGCCGGACAATCTTTGAAAAAACTGATCACTTCGATGGACGACAACGCCTTGTATGTTGCCTTTGAATAAACCCTTGTTTTACCAACTGTGTCGATATGGTGTCGTCGGTGTTATTGCCACTGTGGTTCACTTTGGTATCGGCTATCTGATGCATGAACACCAAGGTTGGGCACCCTTCTGGGCCCATGCTCTGGGCTTTGTCGGTGGTCTGATCAGCGCCTATATGGGTCATTATTTTTTCACCTTCAAAGACCAAAGGTCTCATCGTTCACGATTTCCTCGCTTTGTGGTCAGTTCTCTGACGGCTTTGTTGTTGCACCAAGTGGGGGTTTATCTTTTGGCTCACCAATTAAAACTGGATTACTCGACACAAGCCGCGCCGATCTTGATGGTTTGTGTTCCTTTGGCGACGTTTGTTTTGGCCAAGTTTTGGGTTTTTGCCCCCGAGCGGCATCCAGATAACTGATGTCAAACGGCACCAGCAAAGCATCGCTGGGCCACTGGTCCACATCATCAGGTAGGGTTTGAAAAGTTTTCATGAGTGCATCCTTTGAATGAATGCACCCAGTATAAAACCCCATTCTGGCAACTTTCTGACAAGTCGCTGATGGCTTATGATGGTTGAGAAAGGATTTGCTTGAATCGCATTTGACTGGCCTCTGACCACACTTCTTTGAAATGATAATAGCCTTCGTATTGCGGTGTGTCCTCACCAACCTTCACCCCATCTTGTCGGTCTTTCAAGAATATGTGCACGTCAGGCCTGATGTCACTGGAATCATCCAAACAACCCGAACGCAAAAACAAGAACTGGGGTGGGGCGGCATGGTAGCGGCTGTAGATGGCTGAACCGCAGTCACCACAAAAGTGCACATCATGGGGCTGGCCACTGCCACCTTGGGTGGTGAATGATTTCAACTCACCCTGACTGACTTCAACGTCTTTGGCTTCAACCCACAGGTTGACACCATAGGCACTGCCGGTGATTTTCTGACACTCCACACAGTGGCAGGCATGGGTCACCAAAGGTTCGCCCGTCAGTTTCAATTGGATTTGGCCACAGAGGCAACTTCCCGTTTTCATCAAAGACACCTATAACGATCAATGTGGGTCAATTTAACCACATCCAAAATGCCTGCCTCAAATGCAGGGTCATCGGGTTGCCAAGTGACGGTGGCGCCATCGTTGCTGTTGACCTTGAAAGTGATGCTGCCCCAAACACTTTGTTGGTAGTCTCCTGCATTGTAATCTGGCGGGAAGTTAGGGCCTGAAGCTTGGTAGGCCGTCAGGGTGGCTTGATCTCCTTCGATCAAACCATCGGCTATCATCCAGTGTTGTTGTCCATCCAAATAAGTGAACCAGGTCAAAATCATGCGCGCCGGATCACCGTCAATCACCTGCACCAAATAACCATGGCCACTTTCACTCGGTGCATACCAAGAACCTGAATGGCAGGTTTGGATGCCTTCATCGCTTTGATCCACTGCTTTCAAGTTCGACAAACGGCTCAACGTCATGCTGCCAGTACTGAAACCATAATCACTGCCATCCCAGTCCATCACCATGGTGTTTTGACCCGTCATGGTCAACGTCATGCTGCCCCAAGCTTCCACCAATACATCGGCGCTGTTGAAGCCTGAGCCAAATTCCGCACCGCTGGTGATGTACAAGGGAATGGTGGCCGAATCGCCATCCACCGGGCCGGCACCCGTGACCCACATGGGTTCTCCGTTGTGATAAACATACCAAGCCAGATTAACTTGCGGGATGCCATTGGACACCACTTCTTCCACTTGTAAACCATGACCACTTTGCTCGAGGTTGAACCACAAACCGCTGAAATCTTGGTCAATGCGGGTGTTGATGTAAGTGGTGAAGCCGTAGGTGGAATCATAAACCACCACATCCACATCAGTGTCTCCATCCACATCACCTGTGGCCGTGTGAATGTCACCGACTCGATTGTGGAATGTGGATTCATTGAACCCGCCACCATCGGATAACTGAACCTGTCCAAAAATATTGAAAAAGTCCCACACACCGTCACCATTGATGTCGGCAGTTTGTGATGGGTAAACACCCGTCAATCCTGGGAACGCGTTTTCTACCAATAATTCTGTGCCATTGAATGAAACCAGGTAATACTGACCTGAGTCCAAAATCAGCAATTGCTGATGTTCATCACCTTTGAAAGGTTGCATCAGGTAGTGGTTGGTTGGCGATGCCGTAGAAGGCAAGACATCCAATTTATTGAACGCGCCTCCTGTGAATGTGTAAACAATGAACCCCAGGTCGATCTCTCCAAAAGTGGGTAAGTAATTCAAAGCCAATAACTCCACCTGCCCATCGTTGTTCATGTCCATCACTTGTAAAGAAGCGAACCCGCCTGAAATCGTTTGGCTTAGGTCAAACACGCCGGCTTGGTTCTCAAACACTTTGATATCACCCAAATAAGCCTGAGCGATCATGTCCACATCACCGTCTTGATCAACATCAGTCAAGGCCAAACGGTATTGAGCTAAACTTTCCTGTGTCACCACTTGGACATCAAATCCTTGTTGGCCATTGTTGATCATCAATCGAATACCACCGGATTGGTTGATCGATGCCACATCCACCAAACCATCCTGGTTGATGTCGGCCAAGTAACCCCTGAACACATCGGTTTCAATCCAGCGTTCACTGGTATTAAATTGTGTTTTGTTGATGCCTCTGGCCACTGAAACGCCGGCGTGATCGATGGTAACCACGTCATTTTTTCCGTCCCCATCCATGTCTGCCAAAGTCATCGACACCGGACTCAACCAAGCACCGTTGATGGGTGCTTGATCATGATATTGAAACCCGTTTTGACTACTTCCACCCCAGGCTTTCAAACCACTGGTTCCCAAGGTCACAATTTCAGCCCCTTCTCCTGTTGTGCTGACATCAACAGCCATGGCACGGTTGTTTTCATTTTGCAGTGAAAAGTTCACGTCGAAATCAATGAAACCATCTGTTGCTGATAAAATCACTTCGCTTGGGTTGTTGTTTTGATGAACCAGCCACAAATCCAACACCCCATCGTCATTCATGTCAACAAAAGTTCCGTTCTGAATGCCAGGGGAGTCTAAATAGATGAACGATTCAGATTCAAACTGTCCATTGCCTTGGTTGATGCTTCTCGGTAAGCCAAAGTGTTGATGGAAAAATTGAATGTCCATCAAACCATCCTGGTTGATGTCCGCAAAGGCGACATTGCTGTAGTCTTGAAATTGCAGGTTGGTTGCCAAAACGGATTGGTCTGAAAAACCACCTTGCCCATCATTCAAAAAAATTTCGAAAGATCCCTCCAGCGAACCAATGTCTAGATCACCGTCTTGGTCAAAGTCAGAGACCACAACGTCTTTACCCAAAACCACAGTCAACTCAATTTCATTGAAGCCCAAGTTGCCGTTATTGATGTATATGAAAGCGCCCACGGGTTTATCCACCGGCCGCCTTTGGATGCGAAGCACATCGGGCAAGCCATCACCATTGAAGTCCGCCACCTCCAACTGGTCTGTGCCCAAAAAGAAACTGTTGTGCGCCAAGGTCAGGGTGTTTTGTGCAAATGTTCCATTGCCATCATTGACCAGCAACAGGTCTTGGTCATGAGATTCTGTGGATTCTGCCATACCGACCCACAGGTCTTGGTCACCATCCAGATCAAAGTCTGCCGCCACCACGTCATTGACTTGTCCTACGACACCCAACTGATCGGCTTCAGAAAAAACCAAGTTGTTGCCTCGGTAATGGACGGTCAAACCGTTGTATTGATCATTGACCACCACCAGATCTGGGCGGTCATCGCCATTGAGGTCAGCCGACTTCAACTGTTTGGGTTGACTTTGTGTGGGGTAAAAGGCATTGCCTTTGAGGGTGGTGTTTTGACTCAACGAAGTGAATGAAGCACTCAACAGTGCCATGGTCAGTATAGATTTCATGGTGAGGCCGAAAGAAAATGCTTATTTAAGCACAATTGGGTTTCAGTTCAAAGACAACACTGTCGAAATCCTGCCCAGGAAGTCGACTGATTTGTTGCTTAACGAAGCCGAGTTTTTCCAACACTCGCATCGAAGCCACATTTTCAGGATCGGTGTATGCCAACAGGATGGAGTGGTTGTGCTTCTGCTGTTCAAATGACAAAACAGCCTGAGCCGCTTCGGTACAATAACCACCGCCCCTGAAATCACTGAGGAAGCCAAAACCCAGATCTGGTGGCGTGTTTTCAAGCCGTTGAATCAAACCACAGATACCAATGCCTTGGCCATTTTTTAACGCCACTTTGTACATGGCAAAACCGTGCTGCTGGTGGTGTTTGATGAACTTTTCATCGATGTAATCTTGAGCATCTTGTAAGGTTTTGATACCGCGATCACCAATGAAGCGGATGCAAACCGGATCCGTGAACAAATCAAAGATCATCTGCACATCACCTTGGTTGACCGGCTCGATGTGCAAACGGTTGGTCTCAATCATTGTGCTTGAGTTTCAATTTGGCTTGATACCGGGGTTGGCCGTGACGCTTCAAGTCATATGTCAATACTTCTGTTTCATGGTCATAATGAAACATCCAGACATTGGTGCTGGCTGCCGGAATCAGTTTGGCCGTATCTTCGTCTGCTGGGAAATACTGTTGCCAAGCGGTGCCTGTGTCATTGGCCCAGCCGCCGTAGTTGGTGATTTCATCTGGGGTACCGTCTTTGTGGCGGTGATCGTGTTTGAACAACAAACCCTGGTCACTCCATGTCAAGATCCATGTTCTGGAATGGTCCGCTCCCACCACAAATGGAATGCGGATGGTGTTTTCATCACAGTCCTTGATGGTGGCCACCAATTTTTTTCCAGCAAAATCATGATCGGGGTCCAAAGGAAAAGAGCTCCTCCCCTCGAACACCTGGCCGCACAGGGTTTTCATGTTGTCAAAAAACTGCTTTTGCATGTTACTGTTGTCATTGGCCTCGGCCTCAGTAACGGTGAATAGGGTCATTGCAATCAATACATAAGTTTTCATGTTTGGGTTTCCTTATAACAAAAACAATCAACCGTGTGGTCATTGACCATTCCGGTTGCTTGCATCAGGGCATAGCAGATGGTGGTGCCGACGAATTTGAAGCCGCGCTTTTTTAAATCTTTACTCAAGGCGTCTGATTCAGCCGTACTGACAGGCACTTCCGCCATGGTTTTCCAGTGGTTGATGATGGGCTCACCACTGACAAAACGCCATATGTAGTCATTGAAGCTATTAAATTCTTTTTGCACTTTGATCAAAGCTTGGGCGTTGGTCACGGTTGAGCGTATTTTCAACTGGTTGCGAACGATGTTGGGGTTGTCACGCAAGGCTTGGATCTTGGCTTCATCAAATTGAGCCACTTGTAGGTAGTCCCAGTTGGCAAAAGCCGCACGGTATCCTGCACGCTTGTTCAAAATGGTGGACCAACTCAAACCCGCTTGAGCGCCTTCCAGTGTCAAAAACTCAAACCAAACCGCATCATCATGAACCGGTCGACCCCACTCTTCATCGTGGTAGCGAACATAAGCTTCATCATGACCCTCAGCCCAAGCGCAACGGGTTTTGCCATCTTTCATACTTTAATCTCCGCCCACTTTCTGCCTTGCCACATGTAAACCATGGCCGCTGTTAACAGCATCCGGTAAATGATGTGGCCTATCCATATCGCCGTCAAACCCATCCCCAAGTAAGGCCCGACAAACCAAGCCGCTGGCAAAAACAGCAACCACTGCAGGGCGAACGAAATTTTCATGGTGCTGGATGTGTCACCGGCACCATTGATGGTGTTGAACAAAACGATGCCAATGCTTTCAATCGCCAGGCTGGCCGCCGCCAATTGCAAAGACAGTCGGGTCATGTCGATCACCGCTTGTTCTTTCAAAAACACCGCCAATATCTGGTTGGGGAACAACACCACAGGCAGCATCAAGATCAGAACCACCAAAGCCGCCAGTTTGGCCGCATCCCAGCCCCACAAATGGGCCTCTGTGGGATTGCCTTTGCCTAAGGACTGCCCAACCAGTGTCGCACCACCGATACCGATGCCGAGTGCCGGTAAAATGCCCACAAGCATCACATTGATGATGATGTTGCCTCCGGCCAATTCTTCGGTACCGACTTGACCAATGATCCAGAACATCACGGTGAAGCCTGCGGCAAAGAAAAACTGTTGAACTGAAGAGGGCAGTGAGGTTTTGACCACTTGCTGGAAGGTTTCTTTCCTCGGCCAGGCATGAAAAAAGCCAAAGTGCTGCGTCTTTTTTAAAGCGACAGCAAAGTAGTAACACATGCTGATCAGCATCGATATGCTGGTACCGAGTCCGGCACCTTGTGTGCCCATGGCCGGCAATCCGAGCTTGCCAAATATCAAGACATAGGAAATCACGATGTTACAACTGTGGGCAATCAACAAAGCCTTGAGGTAAACCCCGGTCATGTTGATGCCACTCCAATAACCACGGAAACTGAAATGGATGGCCAAAAAGGTCACGCCCCAGAATCGCGCTTGCAAATAAGGGGTTCCTTGTTCTTTGACCAAGGGATCAGAATTGGTCAAGTCCAGTAAATAAGGGGCCAACCAATGGAGCAAAAACGTGGTCGGAATGGCAGCCAGAAAAATGATGATCATGGCCGCATGCAGGGGATTTGCTGCTTCTGACTGTTTTTCTTCGCCCATGCGCCTGGACACCATGGCTTGGACACCGGCTCCAAAACCCAAGAAAAATGCCACACACATGTAGTTGATAAACCCGCCCAAACCCACAGCCGCCAAGGCTGTTGAGCCCAAACGACCCACCATGGCAGAGTCCACCAAGTTCAATATGTTTTGAGACATCATGCCGCCAATGATGGGCAGAGAGATGGCGAGCAGTGATTGGGTTCTTTGTCGATTCAGCATCAAGCTATGTTAGCTCATTTCACTTCTTTTGGGTGAATATTGATGGTGCCATTTTGCTTGCATGCCGCACACCAACCAACCCGACCCCAAACCAAGCCAATGGGCCGCCACAAAGACACCGGAATGGTGTTGCCATGACCACAACAAATAAGCTGTGACACCCAGTATCAACACCACAAATTCATGGTGTCTGCTTTGACGCCACAGATCGCCTGATGCCAAACCCAACAAACCATAGACCACCGCAGACAATCCCATGTGGCTCGTAATGTCCATGTCCATGCCCATGACCCAAATCGAAACAAGAACCACCGTTAACATGAGCGTTAACAACACATCATGGCCTTTGAATTTAAAGTGCCAAACCACCAATGAAAACGCCGTCACATTGCCCAGCAGGTGTCCCCAAGAGGCATGGGTGAAATGGGTGGTCAGCAGCCTAAACCAATTGATGTCAACTTCACGGTCATACGTGGTCATGGGGTTGGCATGTCCAAAGCAAAGGGCAATGAGCAAAACAACCCCAACCACACAAGCGGTAACCCACATGCCCCTCATGCTGTGGTTCGACGCCGACACAACACCCAGCCCATCAACAACAGCCACATCAACCCACCCACTTGCATCTTGTAACCGGGTCGATGGGACACTTTGATGCTTTCATCTTCTTTGTTGCGCAGCCGCATTTCAAAATCAGTGAGTGCAACAGCCAAATTACCGTTCATCTGGCTCATGGCAGAAGTGAAGTTTTTCCGGGTCAATTGGTCGTATGAAACTTTCGCTTGACTGTCTGTGCTGCGCGCTCGACTTTGTGCCACACCAGCCGCCCTCAATAACATCTTTTTGGTTTCAATCTCCACCAATGCCAAATCGACCATGGTGCTGCTGTCAAACTCCGTGCCTTTGAAGATGAAGCCACCCACCACGGTCAAATATGCCAATGAAGTGATGTTTTGGGATCGGCGCGTGATGTGGTCATAACTGACCAATGCCACCACATCAATGGCAAACATTTGTTTTAAATAATCCAACGATGCCCTTTTACCACCATGTTTCAAATACATGCTGGGGATGATTTTGATTTGGTTGACATAGTGTTTGTCGGCAAAGTTTGATTGAATTGATTGCAACAATTCTTGCTGAAAAGCTTGTGATAACTGCGGCCCATGATGACTTTCTGGAACAAAGGCCAAACCCACATTCAATGGCAATTTTAAATGAGGACGTGCATTTTCTTGTGGCAAGTTTCCGTCTGGATACAAGAATGAAACCAGACCCGTTGACCTCATGTTTTTGGTTTTGTGGTGACCCAATACAGAACAGGAACTCAACACCCAAACCACAAGTAACAACAAAACTCTTTTCATATCAGTGACTCCATTAAAAAACCAAAACATAGCAACAAAGGACTGACTGGTGTTACCATCAAATAAAAAGAACCGTTTATTTCAACCAGAGTATCAATATATGGCACCAGACACACATCAAATTAACGCCTTATTAATGGTGTTGAAAAGTCATTTAAAGTTACACGGCATCACTTATGAGCAGGTCGCTCGACACTTGTCCTTGTCAGAAACCAGTGTTAAGCGTTTGTTTTCGACCGGGCACATGCCACTGGAAAGGCTGATTCATATTTGCCAACTGGTGGGGTTGAGCTTGCATGATTTGGTGCAACTGTCTGACTTAAAGGAAAGGACTGTGGAACAGTTACCCTACCAGTCAGAATTAACCTTGATCAAAGACGTTAAGTTGATGTTGGTTTCTGTGTGTGTCTTCAGTTATTGGAGTTTCGACGACATCCTCACCTGTTACCAGTTAAATGAGGCCGAATTGGTGTCCTGTTTGCTTCAGTTAGAACGCATGAACATCATCACACTGAAACCCAACAACCAATACCAACTTCACACCGCTCCCAATTTTTCTTGGATACAAGACGGCCCCATTGAACTGTTCTTTAAACAGAAAATCCAAAAGGAGTTCTTGCAACACGATTTCACCTCAGACAGTTCTCACCTCAGGTTGTTGTACGGCATGCTCAGTGAGTCTTCTAACCAACAGTTCCAGAAAGCACTTGAAGACCTGGAAGTATTGTTCAAAAAATTGTGTGAACAAGACAAGCACTTGCCCATCAATAAAAAGTTTGGCACCGTTCACTTGATGGCTTTGCGCCCTTGGGAGTTGCAAGAATTTTCTGCCTTGAAAAGACCAGACTACAGTGATTGATGGCACAAAAAAACCACCGCTGTCTGCGGTGGTTTCGTGGGCGGGTTGAATGATCAGTCTTCAGATTTTTCTTTGTATTTGCGTTTCATTTTTTTCTTTTTGTGTTTTTTCATCGCCATGTGTTCTTTCTTATGCTTGCGCATCTCTTGGTATTTGGCCAACTGCTCTTCATCTAAAATTTGCGCCAAACGATCATCATAGTCGGCATAAATTTCTTTCTTGGCTGCTTTCATGGCAACGTTTTTTTCTTCCTTCAAAGCTTTCCAAGCGGTTTTTTGCTCCTCGGTCAGGTTCAAAATTTCACTTTTGCTTTTGTGGTTCTTGTGTTCAGGACCGGCGGCCACCGAAAAAGAAAGGGCCAGTAACATCAAAATCATCATTTTTTTCATATTTCACCTATTGGTTTAACTAAACAGTGAAGTCATCTTAACCACCCATTTTTCAAACAATGTGCAAGAATTGTGAAACCGCTCACCGATGCCTTTCACACTAACATTGGCTGTTCGTTTAATTGATCTTGAGCCGTCGACGCGCCAACACCAACACAAACAACACCATCAAAACATAAGCCCACTCATGCAAAGGAACTTGGGTTGTGGAAGGGCCAAAGAAATACTGGTTGGCCCTGGCAAAAGCCTGGTGACCTATTTGGAATCCCATCAGCCGCCCAGGTATGTCGTCGGCAGTTGGGTGGATGCCACCATATATGCGGGAAAGGCTGCACTCATCCGATGCGTCTTGGTAGGTGGCCCATTGCAGGGTGATGTCTTGAGATGGGCCTTGCTCAAAAACCAAAAAAGCATTCATGGGTGCTTGAAACTCACCCATTCCACCGGGGAAGAAAGGCGTGCCTGTCATTTGCGTCATCACTTCAGCCGCCGTTCTTGAAAAAGTGCTGTGTCCCGAAACATAGCCAGCAAAGGGTGGTGTCACAAAAGTGGGGCGCTGATAAGGCCACCAGTTTTCACACAAAATCCATCCCACACCCGCCGTGTCGCTGTTGGGGTCATTGATGTGGTCAGGACCGCGCCAAGCATACAAGGCCACTTTACCGACATTGGCTTGATTGAATCCCGCCAAATGTTCATGACGACCGCCGGGCACCACTGTGGATGGCGTCACCAACTCAATCAACCCAGGATCCAACCGGATGCCGTTTGGATCATAGGACATGACCTGAGGGTCTGAGCTTTGACCGTTGTCGCACATGTATCGAATCGCTGAAATCGGCCGGGTGTAATCATACCAACCTTTGACGCTCCAGGCTGCCACGGCCGCATCGTGCATCGCGCCACCCATGGCCAAATAGCTTTTCACTTCCCACTCCAAATCATCCATTATCGGCCCTTGGCCTTGCCAACGTTTTTCGAACTGTGGGTGATCACTGACATAGTTAAGAATGGTGAACCAATGCCCTGGCGGTGTTTCAGAATCGGGTCCGTCCGCCCAAAACTCTGCCAACACCCTGAAATAATCACCCGCTGGTACCACTTGAGGTTGATATGGCTGTCCTGTGATGGGGTTCAAAGCCCGACCTTGGCCGTCATTATGTCCCAGTGAATTGTTGCCTCGAGTCGCTGGACTGATGTCAATCATGTTTCCTGAGCTGGGGTCCAATGTGGCACTGAATTCGACCACTTGTTCAAACCCGGTTCGGTAGTCATCGTCAGTTGCGGTACCCAACAAAGGCGGAGGACCCGGGTCTTTGTACACTTGGTAGCTGTTGCCATCCCTTGTATATTGCGTCACGTCACCACCTGTCATTGAAAAAGTGGTCACGTCGCCCCATTCAGGGCTGAGAAAATCAGGGTAATCGCCAAGTACAACACCAGATTGATCAATAAAATAATCCAAAGCCAGTGGCTGCCAGCGATTCGGATCAGTGATGTCTGGATTGCCGGGCAAGTCAGGCACTAAAGGGTCGTTGATGGGTAGGTAAAAGGCATTGGCATATCCACTGACTTCATTTGAGCCGTCTTGCATGCCCATTTGGATGATGGCCGCAGCAATGCGATTCCCAATTGCTGTCGGCGCATTTCCAGTTGTGGTTGTTTGCTGAGTGTCCAGTCCCAATTGCAACATCAATTGATCGAGTGCTGCCTGGGTTTGAACCGCACTGGCCGATTGGGCAAAGCGGTGTGACAACAAACGATAAGCGGCATAACTGATGGCAATGTGTCGGTCGTGTGTTGGGTTACTGCTGGGGTGTTTTTCAGTGAAAAACACCCCTTGTGCCTGTGGGTCATAAACCGCCCAAGCATCCCACATCCCTGCAGACACGTGATACAGGTTTCTGGCATGGATGGTTGGACGGGCTTGGTCACCACGAATCGCATCCAATAATGCTTCACTCCACTCCCTTGCCACATCAGCTTGTGCTGAGGAAGACAAGCACAACAACAAAAACAACCGTTTGATCACTGCTGAACACCTAAAAAAACATGAATCACATACGATATCAGATTCAATGGCTTTTAAACAGCGGCTTATGCTTCAGGAATTAAAAATCTTCTGATTGGAATTTGTATCCACAACCGTAAATGGCATGGATTAAATTGCGGTTGGGGGTGATGGTGCTGAGCTTTTGGCGCAGTTTTTTGACGTGTGAGTCAATGGTTCTGTCGGTGACAATACGGCCATCATCATAAATGGCATCCATCAATTGGTTTCTGGTGAAAATGCGACCTGTTTGCTTGACCATTTTTTGTAACAACTTGAACTCCACCAAGGTCAGTTGCACTTGGTTGTCCTCAATGGCAACGGTTAAATTGTCTTCATTGAGCTTCAATTGGTCACCATTGTGTGAGCCATTGGGTTGCTTGAGTCTTAATTGCACTTTGACGCGGGCAACCACTTCCCTGGGGCTGTAGGGTTTACATACGTAATCGTTGGCACCGATTTCCAAGCCCAAAATGCGGTCAATTTCATCGACACGGGCTGTGGTCATGATGATGGGCAAGGGGCTGTTTTGTTTTCGTAACTGCCGGCATATGTCAACCCCATTCATCCCAGGTAACATCAAATCCAGCAACATCACATCCACCCGTTGCTGTTCCAAAAAAGGCAGCACTTCATCACCGCGCTCCAAAATCGTGGTCTGGTATTGCTCTTGTTTGAGGTAGTCGGCCATGGTGTTGGCCAAGTGCACTTCATCTTCAACGATCAGGATGTGTGTCATGTCTATCCTTAAACCCCGTCCTTAAACCTTAGGTAACTCGATCCGCATCGAAACACCACCCCACTTTGATGGAGAGGCGCTGATTTGACCCTGGTGCGCGATAACAATGTTTTTCGCAATCGCCAAACCCAAACCAGAACCACCTGTTTTCTTGTTTCGAGACTGCTCTTTGCGGTACAGCCGGTCAAACATTTGCGCCATCTCTTGTTCCGTCAAACCAGGTTCTGAATCGGCCACTTCCAATATGATGCGATCCTCTGTTTCCTCCAACTGTATGTGAACTTCGCCACCCGAAGCCGTGTAACTGATGGCATTGTTCATCAAGTTGTTCAACAATTGATGGAGCCGGTTGTGGTCTCCAACCACAGGGTATGTGGCCGCTTGCGCATGGAGGCTGACTTGCAATTGCTTGTTCTCCGCAGCCAAAGAAAAAGCAGACACCACTTGTTTGACCAAAGGCAACAGATCCATGGTTTCCATTTGGTACCTCAAGGTACCCAAATCAGACAAACTCAGTTGATGGAGGTCATCAACCAGGTTTTTCAAAGAAGCGATTTGCCCATGCATCAAAGCAATGTGTTCACCATCGGCAGGATGGATCCCGTCTTGTATTGCTTCCAGTTCAGCCATCACCACGGCGATGGGTGTACGCAGTTCATGGGCGATGTCAGCCAT
>JAUHZH010000349.1 GCA_030426065.1 Gammaproteobacteria bacterium | reverse complement strand
CTGCTCTTCATCCTCGTAGGGGATGATACAAACCACAGGACCAAAAATTTCCTCTCGGGCGATTTGCATGTCATTGCTGACGTCAGTAAAGGCCGTGGGTTGGACATAATAACCCACATCCAACCCTTCAGGTCGACCCACACCACCGGTCAACAACCTGGCACCTTCATCGATTCCTGACTGAATCAGAGCTTGGATGCGTTGCCACTGGACACCTGAAACCACAGGACCTGCAAAAACACCCGCATCAGTCGGCGTGCCCACGGCGATGGATTCCATGGTTTCTTTGACCACACTTTCTGCTTCAGTCAATCGCGACTGCGGTATGAACATCCGCGAGGGCGCGTTACAATTTTGGCCTGAATTCACACACAATGTTTTGATGCCACCGGCCACGGCTTTGGCGAATGTCACTTCAGGTAAGTCGTCTAGGATGATGTTGGCCGATTTGCCACCCAACTCTTGGGTCACCCGCTTGATGGTGGGCGCCGCATCCTGAGCCACAGCCACACCAGCACGGGTTGATCCCGTGAATGAAATCATCTGAATTCCAGGGTGCTTGGAAATGGCAGAACCAACGGTTGGCCCATCACCATGAATCATGTTCACCACGCCAGCTGGCACGCCGGCCTCATGCAAAATTTCCATCAAAATCTGTGCCGAAAACGGTGCCACCTCAGACGGCTTCCAGACCACGGTACACCCAGTGGCCAAAGCCGGGGCCAATTTACAACCGATTTGATTGACTGGCCAATTCCAAGGTGTGATGAAACCACAAACACCGATGGGCTCTTTGCGAATCAAGGCACTTTCCTGTTGAAATTCAAAATCATAGTTTTTCAATACATCCATGGCCGATTTGAAATGCAAATATCCAGAGACCGCTTGATTCGACTCACTCAGCCATTTGGGTGCGCCCATTTCCTCAGTGATGGCGTCAGCAATTTCTTGTGAGCGGCTTTTGTACAAGCTCGCAATTGACTGTAACAACGACAATCGCTCATCCACGGTTGTCACTGAAAATGAATCAAATGCCTGTGTCGCGGCATTGACCGCGGCATCCACATCATGTGGGTCACCCAAAGGGATGTGGCCCACAACCGATTCCGTGGCTGGGTTGGTGACTGCCAATGTTTCGCGATCTTGGGGCGCGACCCATTGGCCATTGATATAAAATGGATGGTGGTCTTTCATGGCAAGCAGAGAAACAAATCAATCATTTTAATGGCAGTTTGGGTAACATAACAGTGACAAAAGCAACATTTATCAAATACGGTGATCCAGAAGCTTTGCGTGCTGAAGTCGATGGCTTGGCGGCACTGAAGACCCTGCTGAAACAACACGAGATACCCATCTCTACACCAGATGTATTGGCGCTCGAGGGCGATGCACTGACTTTGGGCCACATCAAACAAACCCAAGCAGACCCGAATCAATGGCACGCTTTCGGTCAAGCTTTGGCCCAAATGCACCTGATCGAACAGCCTCTCTGCGGTTGGCAAGATGATAACTGGATAGGATTGAATCTCCAGAAAAATGTGCTTTGTGATGATTGGGGGCTGTTTTTTGTCGAACACAGGTTACAAACACAAATCGATTGGATTAAAGACCCTCAACAGCGATCACTGTTCCAACAACAGCTCAACAAAGTGCGTTCAAGACTGATCGACTGGCTCAATGCCCATTGCCGGCATTTCAGTTTGTTACACGGCGATTTGTGGGCGGGTAACGTGATGTTTGACAGCGACCAAGCGTTCTTGATTGATCCTGCCGTCTATTGGGGTGATGCTGAAACAGATTTGGCCATGACCGAACTGTTCGGTGGATTTTCAAAGGCGTTTTACCAGGGCTACCAAAGTCTGAACCCATTGAGCCCTGTTTACCCATTGAAACGAACCATATATAACCTCTACCACCAACTCAACCACTACAACTTGTTTGGTGGTGGGTATTTAAATAACTGTCTTTCTGGTATGAGTGCTTTACGAAATATCAGCTAAGAAAATTATCATTCCTAAAACCACAATGATTCCACCCATAGTCAGAAAAAATTTTTTGAATTTGTCAGAGTCGAAACAGACGACCTTATCATCGTTCTCATCAGTTTCAGAAGCCACAGCATATGCAATAACTAATGACAACAGTATTCCGATACCCAAAAAAGAATCAAAAAAGGAAAGTTCCCGAAATTTGAAGCTAAAGCCTTTTCGCAAACCAGAAGCAATGAAATGAAAACTAAAAATCGCATACGATAAAAATCAATAACCCACTTCTTTTTGGTGCCTGAAAGCCAGTACATAGACTGCCTGCTTCGGCTCATCAAACAGATACAAAGCAACGTAACCGGTTTGCCCAAAAGGGATGATCAATTCCCGGATGCCTGACTTTGCATGAACAGTCCTTCCCATTTCAGGTTCTTGGGTCAACAGATTCAAGTGGTGCGCAATGACTTCAGCTGCTTTCGCCATTGCCAAGGGGTTTTTACTTTCCAGAAACAATCGACATTGCTCCAGTCCCAGGGCTGCGGCCTCAGTGACAATCAATCGTGGCATGTTGTCATTTTTGAACTCGGCTCATTGCCCCAGTTTTTCAGCCAATCGTGAACTTCGTTTTCACTGAGGTGTTTTCCTGTGATCTGATACGACTGCCATGATGCCAATGCTTCTTGAATGAACCGTTCTTTTGATTCTTCCCTTTCAATGTAATCCCTGATGGCTTCTTTCATGATCCAATGAGCGGTTCTGTCTCTTTTTTGAGCGAGTTGCTTCACCCTTGATTTGATTTCATCGTCCAATTTAATTGAAATGGCCATGTTTGACTCAGGTATTACTTATTGATACTTTACCACTTTGAACAGAACATTTCAAAACAACCGCTTCAATCCCATCAACACAAACCCCATGCGATCAGATCGGATGGCTCGTTTCAATTTTCT
>JAUHZH010000009.1 GCA_030426065.1 Gammaproteobacteria bacterium | reverse complement strand
GTTACACCCAATATAAAGGCCAATGAGGTCATCACAATGGGCCTGAACCTTTGTTTGGCTGACAGTGCCACGGCTTCAAATAAATCCATGCCTTGGTCCTTCAATTCTTTAGCGAACTCAACAATCAAAATGGCATTCTTGGAAGCCAGACCCACCGTCGTGAGCAAAGCCACCTGGAAATAGACATCATTGGCCAAGCCAAACCAGCGGCTGGCAAAAACAGCCCCTAAAATACCCAGCGGCACTGCCAAAATAACAGCAAAAGGAACCGCCCAACTTTCATACAATGCGGCCAGACTCAGAAACACGATCAATACAGAAAGCGCATACAAAGCCGGTGCTTGAGAGCCACTTTGCTGCTCTTCATAGGACAAACCAGACCAAGCCAACTCAATGCCCTCTGGCAATTGGTTTACGATTTCCTGAATCGCATCCATGGCTTCACCCGTGCTGACGCCTGGAGCAGCAGATCCTTGTATGTTGACAGAAGAATCGCCATTGAACCGTTCAAGTTTGGGTGAGCCATACTGCCACTCCGTGTCAGCAAATCGGCTGAAAGCGACCATCTGTCCCAAGTTGTTTTTGACATACCATGCATCTAAATCTTCTGGATTCATTCGGTGTTCCGCATCTGATTGCAAAAAGACTTTTTTGATTTTTCCCTTGTCTAAAAAGTCATTCACATAGCGAGATCCCCATGCTATTTGTAATGTCGAATTGATGTCACCCAAAGACAAACCCATGGATGCTGCTTTTTCATTGTCAATATTGATTTTAAACTGAGGCACGTCATTCAACCCATTTGGCCGCACGCCCATCAATTGCGGGTTTTGTGCTGCCATACCCAACAATTGATTTCTGGCATTCATCAATGCAGTGTGTCCAAGCCCTGCTTTGTCCACCAACTGAAAGTCAAAACCAGAGGCATTTCCCAGCTCTTGTATGGGTGGTGGGAAAAAAGCAAATGCACTGGCGTCTTTGATTTGAGAGAACGCACCATAGGCTTGACCCGCGATAGAGAAAACACTTTGATCAGCACCAGGCCTGAGTTCCCAATCCTGCATTCTGACAAATCCCAAAGCTGCATTCTGTGCAGCCCCACTGAAGCTGAAACCAACGATGGTGAACAAATGCTCTACGTTGTCACCTTGCTGTTCCAACATATAATCTTCAACCTGTTTCACCGACTCCAAGGTGCGCTCAGCGGTTGCCCCGGCTGGCGCATTGACCATCACAAACATCGTGCCTTGATCTTCGTCCGGCAAAAATGATTTGGGCAAACTCATGAACACATAAGCCACAACCGACAACAACAAACCGTATAGCACAACAAAACGCATGATTCGTCTGGCCATATAAGAAGCCGTCTTCTCATAAGCCCCGCGAACGGCGTTGAAATTTCTGTTGAACCAGCCGAAAAATCCCGTTGTTTTGCGTCTGCTTGTTTTTTCATCGTGCTTCAAGAATGTCGCACAAAGAGATGGCGAAAGCACCAAAGCCACAACAACCGACAACCCCATCGCTGACACGATGGTGATGGAGAACTGTCGATAAATTGAGCCTGCCGAACCTGCAAAAAATGCCATTGGAATGAAAACCGCTGACAGCACCACAGCAATACCTATCAAGGCACCTGTGATTTGATCCATTGATTTCTTGGTGGCCTCCTTGGGTGGCAAGCCTTCTTCACTCATCACCCTTTCAACATTTTCCACCACAACAATGGCATCATCTACCAACAAACCAATCGCCAAAACCATGGCAAACATGGTCAACACATTGATTGAAAATCCAAATGCAGAAAGGATGGCAAACGTCCCCAACAAAACCACTGGAACCGCAATGGTCGGTATCAAAGTGGCTCGCAAGTTTTGCAAAAACAACAACATAACAAAGAACACCAAAACCACCGCTTCAATCAAAGTTTTCACCACAGAATTGATTGAAAGCTTGATGTACGGCGTGCTGTCAAATGGGTAAATGACTTTGACATTTTCCGGTAAAAATTGAGCAAGCTCTTCTACTTTGGCTTTCACAGCATCTGCTGTCTCTAAAGCATTGGCTCCTGTTGCCAATGACACCGCCAGCCCGGTGGCAGGCTGCCTTTTATACCTGGCAATGGTCCCATAAGATTCTGAACCCAGCTCAACTCGTGCCACATCTCGCAACCTCACTTGTCCACCGTCGGTATTGACTCGCAATATGATGTTCTCAAAATCTTCAACCGTCTGGAGCGTTGATTGGGCTGTCACAGTGGCATTGATCTGTTGACCAGCCAGCGCGGGCAAAGCACCCAACTGACCCGCCGACACGTCTGTGTTTTGTTGTGCTATCGCAGCTTGAACATCCAAAGGGGTCATGTTGTAGCTGAACAGATTGGTTGGGTTCATCCATATGCGCATGGCATGCTGGGAACCAAATACGGTCACACTGCCGATGCCGTTAATTCGAGACAATGGATCCCTGAAATTGGAAGCCAACAAATCACCCAAATCACCTTGTGAAACGCTGCCATCTTCGCTGTAAATACCCACCACCAGCAAAAAAGTGTCATTTGACTTCGTCACAGTGACACCTTGTGCCTGAACTTCCTGTGGCAACAAACTGACTGCACCTTGAACTTTATTCTGTGTTTGTACTTGTGCGATGTCCGGATCCACGCCCGGTTCAAAGGTGATGTTGATGTTCATCGACCCATCTTGACTGCTTGAGTTGTAATAACGCAATTGGTCAATACCGGTTAAGCGCTGTTCAATGACTTGAGTCACGGCATTTTCCACCGTTTCTGCTGAAGCTCCAGGATAGGCCGCAGCAATAGAAACCGTGGGTGGTGCAATTTTAGGGTATTGCTCCACTGGCAAAGTGCGGATTGCCAAAACACCAGCCAACATGATGATGATGGCAATCACCCATGCAAATACGGGCCTGTCAATAAAAAACTTTGCCATCATTTATCCCCTGTTTTTGTTTTGCGCTGTGTTCGCTATAGGTTGCCATGCGGAAGTCATCACTTCGGAGCCTGGACTTAACTTTTGGTAACCTTCCACCACAATTTGATCACCGGGTTTAAGTCCATTTTTAACCACCCAGTAGGCGCCTTGCGCACCACTGACTTGGATGGTTTGAGGTTGTGCTTTGTTCTGTTGGTCCACGACCCAAACGACCAAATCACCTGAAGGTTCCCTGACCGTTGCCCTTTGGGGCAGCAACAGTCCCTCTTGCTCGCCCAAAGAGATGGTTGCATTAACAAATAAACCGGGAAGCAAACCACCTTTTTCATTGTCCATCACCGCACGCAAAGCCACTGATCCCGTTGTTTCATTCACCATGACATCAGAGAATGCCAAAGTGCCCTTGGCGCCTTTAGTTGAATCACCATTCAAAAAAACCTCAATGGTTTGACCTGCGTTTAACTTCTGTTGGACCGAGATTGAGTCTGACTCAGACACTTGCATGTCAACATATATGGGATCCAATTGCGTGATGGTGGCCAAAGCCTCTGCTTGGCTTGCGGTCACCAGCGCACCTTCTGTTAAGTTAGATCGCCCAATTCGTCCTGAAATGGGTGCATATACTTTTGAATAATCAACATTGATTTTTTCTAATAAAACTGCCGCTTCTGCCACAGCTATGGCTGCTTTTGACTGATCCAACTGCGCTTCCACATCATCCAAATCTTGTTGGCTCACTGCACTTTTCTCAATCAATGACAACACGCGCTTGTACTTGGCTTCAACGGCCTTGGCATTGGCCTTGACACTTTGCAAGTTGGCCAGTGCGCTTTTCAAGTTGGCTTCATAGCGTGCAGCGTCTAATTGATAGAGTTGCTGTCCTTTCTCCACCATCGACCCTTCTTCAAATAGTCGTTCTTTTATAATACCACTGACTTGAGGTCTCACTTGAGACTGGGTAAATGCCGCCGTTCGACCAGGCAACTCAATGGTCATGTCGATCACTTCTGATTCCATTGTCAAAGTGGTCACTGGTGTTTTGGCAGGTCCATTCATGGCAGCTTGCTGCTGTTGATCAGGTGTCGACATGTATTGGAACGACCCGAACGCGATTGCCACCAAAATCATCGCACTCATCCATACAATTGTTTTGTTTTTCATTATTTTCTCAATACTTACTTATTTATTTATTTGGTTCATTGATGTTCCCATTCAACAGCTGCAAAAGGCTTCACTAAAAAATGATGTGCCGTTTTTTCGCCATAAAATGAGGCCCAATTTCAATGTCTGCAATTATACATACACGAATGTATGTTGTCAAAAGAATGTTTTTTTGCTAAACTTTGAGGCATGAAAAAAACCAAAGAAGAAGCTCAAAAAACAAAAGAAAAAATTTTGGCCAGTGCGCTAGACTGTTTTTCTACCAAGGGGTATTTCAATTCGTCGCTGGATGAAATAGCCACAAAAGCAGCGGTGACACGCGGTGCTGTTTATTGGCACTTTAAAAACAAAACAGAAATATTTGATGCCCTTCACACACAATTGCACGAACCTTTCAGCCAAACCATCCTCGAGGATTTGGCACACGAAGAAGCGCAACCGATTGTTCAACTCAAAGAGCTGTGTATTAAATTACTTGAAGAGTTGGATTTAAATGACAGCAAAAAAAGAACCATGAAACTGTTCTTTGAATGTGACTATTCTGGCCAACTGGCCCCCTTTAAAAAACAACACCAAGACAAAAAACTCAAAAGCCTTAAGTTGTTTGAACAATATTTTGAACGAGCAAAAAAAAGGAACCAATTACATCAGCTCGCAGACCCACAAATACTGACTTTGACACTGCATTGTTTTTTAAAGGGCATCTTGTTTGAATATTTAAGCGGGTTGGAGCTGATTGACATCAAATCACAAGGAAAAAAGCTCATTCAACAGTTCTTTGAAGGCTTCAATACTTGTCACAAATGAGCCAGTCATGGAGCTCTTCACCTGGTTTAGACACCATTAATCCATTAAAAGATTGGTACACAGTAAGCGTAAAATCATACCCCAATTTCTATTCTAACTACAAACTCAGCAGCTTTTTGAACTGACTGGTCAATCGACGAGACACTTCGATTTCGGTGTCATCTACCATGGTCAACAACAAATTGGCCTGCCCCATTGTTTCGATGTTTTTGATGAAATTGATGTTGACGATGAACTGTCGGTTGATTCTGATGAATTGCTTCGGCTGCAACCTGGATTCGATGTGGCTCAATGACTTATAGACCATGGGCTTGTTGTTGGCCAAATGCAACTGAACGTAATTGCCCTGGCTTTGGATGTACCACACTTCATTCAAATCAATCAGCCAACAACGCTCACCATCTTTGACAAACACCTTGTGATCGATGGGGTGCTCTGAAACCTGTTCAGGGAGCTTGGCCAAAGCCGTGGCCAACCGCTTGGGGTTGATGGGTTTGAGTAAATAATCCATTGCATTGACCGCAAAGGCCTGCATTGCATATTGGTCATAGGCTGTGGTGAATATCACATGAGGACAAGTGCCCATACCTGCCAACAACTCAAAGCCATCTCCATCGGGCAAATTGATGTCCAAGAAAATCATTTCTGGCTGGTGGACATCAAGACAAGACTTGGCTTGCTCCAGGTTTTCTGCCTCGGCCACCACCTGGATGTGTGGGTGAGCCTCCAACAAGGCTTTGAGTTCCACCCTGGCCAACCGCGAATCTTCAACCAACAAAGCACGCATCATTTCTTCTCCACCACAGGCATGATGATTTTTGCGCACACCTGCGACCCAGATTGTGTGATTTGAAAATTGGCCTGATCACCGAACAACAGTGCCAAGCGCTGCTTGACATTGGCCAGACCCAAACCGGTGCTTTGATTGTTGTGATCATTCATCGTCAGCGTACCCGGGTTGCACACTGTAACCACCAGCTGTCTTTCTTTTTCCATGATGTCTAATGACAACACGCCAGCTGCCTTGCATTGGTCAATCCCGTGCCGTATGCCATTTTCGACCAAAAGCTGGATCATCATGGGCGGCACCATGACCTGATCGGTTTTGATGGACAAGGTTTCACGGTAATCAAGGCGATCTTCGTACTGTATGGCGGCCAAATCAATGTAATTCCGCACCACCTCCAACTCATCACCTAAGGGCACAAACTCATTGCGCTCGCTGTTCAAACCGTACCGCAACAACTCAGCCAAGGCCGTCAACACCTCCCTGGCGCGACCAGCATCCACCAAAATCAAAGCCTTGATGTTGTTCAAACCATTGAATAAAAAATGGGGGTTCAATTGGCCAATCAATGTATTCAGTTGGGCTTGTTTGAGCGCCAGTTCCGTTGCTTGTTGGTGCGCTTCGGTGGCTTTCAATTGGTTCATTTTGGCCACCAAAAAATAAGCCAGTGTCCAGGACAACATGATGATGAAAAAGATCAGTGCATTCCCAGAAATTGAACCCAGAAGGAATGTGAATTCAGGAATGATTCCCCTTTGATGAAGGTAGACTCCCAATAAAGCCAAAATCACCACAGTTGAAATGACACTGACGACCACACACAAACCCACAGCTGCCAGCATGTACCACTTGAAGTATTGGTTTACATTGACCCACCGTTGAAACAAGAAGGACAAAGCGAAACAACAGGAAACGTTGACGACAAGATTCAAAAACATTGAAACCAAACCAATTTCCAGTCCTTCAATGCCATTGGTGAAGCGCATCAAGAAATTGATCAAACCAAACCCACCCCAAATCAACAGCAGCAATCCGAAGGTCTGCCAAGATTTGGGGTGAGTCTGCTGTGTTTTTATCACTTGGGCCACTTTAATCAGAACCTCTGATCCAACCAACGGGTGATGTCTTTCAACACCTGCGGTGCGATGGTTTCTTCAATTTTGATGTATTCATGAACCGCGCCAGATGAGCTGGTTTGAAACAAATGATTCAACTGCGGATACGCTTTGATTTCCACGTCTTTGTTACCCGCCAAGGCGGCTTTGATGCCTTTCAAGTTGGGTTCAGCGGCGACTTGTACATCGGTTTCACCATTGATGGCCAGTACCGGCACATGGATTTGCTGCAAGTACACTTTGGGATCAAATTGGATGAAGTACTCAAACCAAGCTGTGGTCAATGATGCCGCTTGAGATTGAACGGCTGAATCAAGGGCTTCGCCCGACAGTCCAGTTGCTTTCAAATCTTGTTCAATGTACGCCTTCACTTGTTCCACATAGTCACTTTGTCCAGAATGTTTGGCCAAGAAAGCATTGCGTTTGACGCTATCTTTCCATGCTTTTTGCGCTGTCGCGGCATCGGCCCCTTGCGCTTTCATGGCATCCCTCGCCTGATCTGCCATCAAGTCCTTGATGGGCACACCGGGTGCGGCCAGCAGCACCAGGAATGCCACATCACTGCGCGCTGCACCCACCATAGGCGCTATCATACCACCTTCACTGTGCCCCAAAAGACCCAGTTTTCCTTTGGGGATGTCAGCCCTTTGTTTCAAAAAATCCAAACCCGCCGAGATGTCAGTGACAAAGTCTGCCGTAGTGGCTGAGCTGAAGTCGCCACCCGATGCCCCCACACCGCGATCATCCATGCGCAAGACGGCATACCCATGTCGTGTCAGGTGATCCGCAATCACCCAAAAGGGTTGGTGTGAGAAGACCGTTTCATTGCGGTCTTGCGGGCCCGATCCTGTGATCAGCACCAACGCGGCTTTGGGGTCGCCTTTGGGTAAAGTCAATGTGCCTGCCAATGTGTGGCCAGCTTGCTTGTTGGCCACTTCCACTTCCTCAACTGAGTAATCAAAAGGTGCCTGCGGCGTTTGTGGTCGATTGACTTCGCTTGGGTACGCTCCTCGCTGAAAATTCAACACAAAAGATTGACCATTTTGGCTGAACTGGCCTTGTATGGTTTGTTGATCTGTTGACAGATGGCCTTTGTATGAGGCGCCCAAAGCATTGATTTCAAAAGACAATTGTCCACCTTGAAATCCCATGGCGTTGACCCTGATTTTTTGCTTGGATTGTTGCGGGCTCATGGCTTCTGCCGAGAACGTGTCACCTTGCTGCGTCACTTCCAAAACAAAATCCAAAGACGTTCCAGGCAGCTCAATGGCACCAAACCAAGGACCTTTCACTGGCGATAAATCCCCTGTTATGGTCATGCCCTTCGGTTTGCCTGAAGCTTGACTCAGCGTCAACGGCAATTCCATACCTTGCACGAATGTCCCTTTGATCGAAGATGAATCGGCATCCCAACGGCCTTCATATGATGCACCCGCTGATGGCACTTTGAATTTCAGCACACCCTGCTTCCATTCTTGGATTTCAGCAGGAATGCCAAAAGCACCCTGATCAGGTGAATCCATCTTGCCAACCACTTGGTCACCTTCGACCGTTACGTGAACCACAATGGCCAGTTTCGTACCATTGACATCCAAAGCACCTTCCCAGGCGCCCTCCAGATTCCGCTCAGCCCACGCCGATGGCGCGTGTAACACCAACAAAAGAACCCATGTGATCAAAATGTGTTTCATGTCATTACCTCTTTGTTAATACAACTTCACTTTACGCCAAAACCACACGATTCAGCAGAATCTTATACCAACGGTCCCCCTCCAAAATAAACGGTCATTGACAACGACAAAAAACATGTCATTGAAAATGCAGCCAAAAGTTCATGAAAAACTTGGCATACCGGCGTTGATGAATAAAATAGCGGTTTTTGCGCCCGATTTACGCTCGGGAAAGCGGAGGAATCATGGAAAATCAATACGTCGTATCGGCGCTGTATCACTTTGTGCGCCTGGAAAATTTTGAATCGCTCAAACCCGCCTTGCTCCAATGCCTGTTGGACCATGAGGTCAAAGGCACCTTGTTGTTGGCCAACGAAGGCATCAATGGCACCATTGCAGGTACCCGTGAAGGCATCGATGCCGTGATGGCTCACTTGCGCAAAGATGAGCGCTTGGCCGGTGTCAAAACCAAAGAATCTTACACCGATGAGCTGCCCTTTTACCGCTCCAAGGTCAAACTCAAAAAAGAAATCGTCACCATGGGTGTTGAAGGTATTGACCCCAACCACGTGGTTGGCACCTACGTCAAACCCAAAGATTGGAATGACTTGATCCGCGATCCTGATGTGGTCGTGGTTGACACCCGCAATGATTACGAATACCAAATTGGCACCTTCGAAAACGCCATCAACCCCAACACCGAAACTTTCCGCGAGTTTCCTGAATATGTGGCCAACAACCTTGACCCCAAAAAACACAAGAAAGTGGCGATGTTTTGCACCGGCGGCATCCGTTGTGAAAAATCGACAGCTTACTTGAAAGAACAAGGCTTTGAGGACGTTTATCATTTGGAAGGTGGCATCCTGAAATACCTGGAAGAAGTGCCAACCAATGAAACCAAATGGCAAGGCGAATGTTTTGTTTTCGACAACCGCGTGGCCGTTAATCACGACTTAGAAAAAGGTTCATACGATCAATGTTATGCCTGTCGTTACCCCATCACAGAAGCAGACAAAGCATCGGAACAATACCAAAAAGGTGTTTCCTGCCCACACTGTTTTGACCAAACCACGGCCGAACAAAGGGCTCAATTTGCCGAAAGAGAGAAGCAAATGCAACTGGCCAAATCGCGGGGAGAAACCCACATTGGCATGACCGCCAGCGAAGTCATTGAGAAACGACGCGCTGAAAAGTTGGCCCTCAAGAACCAAATGCGAGCCAAAGAGCAATCGACTCAATGAACCCTGCGATCTGGGTTGGAACCACGGCCACTTTGGCTTGCTGTAGCCTGTGCCTTTGGTTCAGCCACCTCAGTAAAAATCGCATGGCTGGGGTTTTCAAAATACTGGCCAGCTTGTCATTTGTGACCTTGGCTTGGGTCATTGGGCTGTGGCAAAGCCACACTTGGCTGGTGGCGGGCTTGTTGTTGTCACTCATAGGAGATGTGCTTCTGCTGCAAAAAGGCAGTGGCTGGGGATTCAGGTTGGGTTTGGTGGCTTTTTTGTTGGCCCACGTGGCTTTTATGCTTCAATTCTTTGCTTTGGAACCTGACGGATTACCTTTGGCCATCAGCCTGGTGGTCGTGATGGTGTGTGCTGCACTTGTGTGGAAGCAATACCTCCAACCACGTGTCAATTCACAACACACCGCGATTTTGAGCTAATTGGTGGTCATTGCTTCTATGGTGGCTGTTGCAGGCGGACTGGTTTTGAAAACTCCGTGGTTATTGCTGGGTGCGACTGTGTTTGCGGCTTCCGACGTGCTGGTGGTGCGACAACGTTTCATACAACCACACAAAATCAACCGCTTGTTGGGTTTGCCCATGTATTATGTGGCGCAGCTCACCCTAATCGTGGCTTGCGCCTAATCATGGCTTGCAATGTAATGCTGTAAACGCGCGTGGTCGTTGCTGGATATGTCAATGATCATGAAACCACCGAAAGTCATTCCCGACTCCTGAGTCTCTGACCAGACGCATTCCAATCCGACTGACAACTCATGTCCTTCAACAACCAACAAGGTTTGAAACATTTGATCATCGGTGAATTTTTGGCGTGATGCCAGCATCATGCCACTTTCAGAGAGGTTGACGATCTGTGCCAACACGTCTCCACCGATGAAATTAATCACATCAATCCTTTCTTTGGGATTGACCCTTTTGGCTCGTTTTTGTTCTGTGTGATCCATAATCAGGCCCTTTTTCTTTTATTGATTTTTTTTAGGGTGTTTTCTATCATGCGATTGATGTAACCGTCTTGAGCCGGCTCAACAATCACCACAACGCCTTCGGCCATTTCACTGACCACTTGCTTGATGCTGCGTGACTCGGATTTCATTCCAGTGGGGTCGGACAATACCAAGTTGTCCAATTCTCTGTTTTGCCAACACAATATCCTGCGCCGATCACTGTCCTCTTCATAAAGAAAATCCAACATCACACCCACTGGCAAAGCCAAAAACTGGCGGTATATTTTTTCTTCAATGGCTGACAAGGTTTTGTTGACATGTGGAGACGCCAAGCCCATTTGTTGGTTGGCATCGGCACTGGAATGGCTCAACTGTTTGCTTTGAAACAACTTGGGGTCTTGCGCAGCATTCATCCATGACATGTAACTGCCGAAATTGGATTCTGTGTTCAAAATGTCAGCGATTTTAAAACTCAAATCCATCATCAGTTGACACACCCTGCGGGTGATGTCGACGCCTTGTTTTTCAGCATAAGCGCTGTCAAATTCGTCAGGCAAGGTCAGTTTCAACACATCACGTGCCAGAATCTTCAAACCGTTCCACTGCTCCGAATCTTTGCCGTGTTGCAAAATGACCATCGCCATGGCATCAGTCAACACTTGGCTGAAAAAAGTTTGGACAAAAGGGACAGGTGTCGATTTGACGTACTGGTTGATGTATTGCCCCACCACTTGTCGGGTGGCTCGCAAACGGTCTTTGCCGGCCGCTTCGGCTTGGAATTTTTGAATCCCTTTGAGGGCTTCTTCATGCTCAATGGTGAGCCAGTCAGTGAGGTCTTGATTGATGGTGGCGAACACCTTGCTGTTGCCGGTGTAGCCGTCTTGAATCATGCCACCAAAGACCAACAATTCATTCAAGTTATCGCAGCCAAACCAATCACTGCCCGCTTTCAACAGTTGCTCAATGAACTGCCTGGCCGGGTGCGATTCCTCGTTGAAAAAGTCAGGTTCATTGATGACACAAATCAACAACGGCTTGATCAGCACGTTCATGGCTTGCACCACACGCTCATCCAGGTCTTTGTCGGTGACGATGGCCTCCGCCAACATCCCAACCACATCCATGCTTTGTGATGCCAACTTGGGCAATACAGGCGCATCGATGCCCATGTGGCTTTCCAAATGATCCAAGGCCAAAGATTTGAGTTGCTTGACACCCTTGAAATTCAACTTGGCTGATTTGGGTAAATTCACTGCATTGATGGCTTGGCTGAGCTGGCTGGTGGACACGTGGTTGGCTTGTCCGGTGGCATCTTGGTAGGCATGGATGTCATCCAAGGCAGCGAAAAGTTCAATCATCATCGCGTCTTTGAGTTCGAATGACTTGATTTGTTCTTCATCCACCTCATCGGCGATCGTTACTTTTTGTGTCGGCCTGGCTGCTTTTTTGTGGCCGCCCATCTGTTCTAAATTAGGCAAAATGCCCGCTTGGATGTAAACGGCATTGATGCGTTTATACAGCTCAGGAACGGCGTCGCTGAACTGGGTTGAAAACACCTGCATCAAAGACAACTGATTTTCATCATTCAACGGCACAGAAATGAACAGCTCCTTGATCATTTGTGTGATGTTGGCGATGCCAAAAGGCATGGATTGCTTGTCGATGCTGGTGAAATAAAAAAGCGCCTTGTTCCGCTTTTCAAGCAAAGAGAACAAATCGTTGTAGCGGATTTTCAGTACGGCTTCGAGTTGGGCCACGGCCATGGCCAACTCCAAATGATCAAATCCCACAGCCGAAAACACCGAAGCGCCCCTGGCTTGTTTTTGTTCAGGGGATTCGACTTGCAAGGTTTGCTCGAACATGTTTTTGACGATGTCATTGAACGCCGTCAACAATGCTTCTTCTTTGCGCTGCAGCTCATAGTCAAGCCCATCACTTTTCCGGGCTTGCAAGGCTTGGTTCAATGCCGCTTGCCAACAGCTTTTTATCGAGGACTGAAACAACTCAAATGCCGGCTCAATCAATTTGGACGACGCTTGAGTTAAGGCCCCCACCTTTTCTTGATTCATATTCACCTCAAACTCACAAATCATCATAACAAAAAATGGACGTGATTTGTAGAGAACTTTGCATATCGCTGGCACATCTGAAAATGAGATAAAAACCTTCAAGTTCAACGGCGTAACCGAACGTAACCAGCTGCGTGTGCCATTAGGAACGCCCAATGAATCAAATTTTCTGATTTTTCTGTTTGAGGCCAATTGATTCAAAAATCACAAAAGGCTGCCTTAAGGCGCTTATAACAAAGTCTTCAGTCCGAATATGGCAAAAAAATGTTATAATGGCGCGCGCTTTATATGGGGGACTCCAAATGAAGCCAAAAATCTCGATTGACGGCGGTGAAAACCGTCAATCAACATCCCAAAAAACAACCCAAAACAGGTGAAATATGACAAAGAAAGTGGCCATGTTTATCGATGGTGAAAGCATCATCAGTGAAAGCAATCAATGGTTAGACGTCACAGACCCAGCCAGCCAAGAAGCGATCTGCCAAGTACCGATGGCAACTGAAGCCGAAATGGAACGCGCCATTGCATCGGCCAAGAAGGCCTTTGAGACTTGGAAAGACGTGCCGGTCACCAAACGTGCCCGCATGATGCTGCAATACCAACACCTGTTGAAAAAACACCACGATGAATTGGCCGAAATCTTGGCCGAAGAAACCGGTAAAAACTTTGAAGACGCCAAAGGCGATGTTTGGCGGGGCATTGAAGTGGCTGAACACGCGGCCAACATGCCATCGATGATGATGGGTGAAACGGTTGAAAACGTGGCCAACAAAGTCGACACCTACTCATTGATTCAACCTTTGGGTGTTTGTGCCGGCATCACGCCGTTCAACTTCCCTGCGATGATTCCGTTGTGGATGTTCCCCATGGCCGTTGTTTGCGGCAACACCTTCGTTTTGAAACCGTCTGAGCAAGACCCGAACACTCCGATGCGTTTGGCCGAATTGTTCTACGAAGCCGGCTTCCCTCGTGACGTCTTGCAAGTCGTCCACGGTGGCAAAGACCAAGTGAACCAAATTTTGAACCACGATGACATCGAAGCGATTTCATTCGTTGGATCTGTGCCCGTTGGCGAGCACATCTACAAAACCGGTACCGACAACCTGAAACGCGTCCAAGCCTTTGCTGGTGCCAAAAACCACATGGTTGTGATGCCAGATGCCAACAAAAACCAAGTGATCAACAACATCGCCGGTTCAGCCTGTGGTGCAGCAGGTCAACGTTGTATGGCGATTTCTGTGGCCGTATTGGTTGGCGAAACCAAAGACTGGATTCCTCAGATCAAAGAAAAAATGGCTGAAATGAAACCGGGCCATTGGAAAAACCCAGAATCTTTCTACGGCCCATTGATTTCACCCCAAGCCAAAGCCCGCGTTGAGGCTTTGATTGCCCAAGGTGAAAAAGAAGGCGCGACATTGGAATTGGACGGTCGCGGTCTGGAAGTTGAAGGCTTCCCGAACGGCAATTGGCTCGGCCCAAGCCTGTTCACCAACGTGACCACCGACATGGAAATCTACAAAACCGAAATCTTCGGTCCCGTGTTGTGCATCATGACTGCAGACACTTTGGAAGAAGCCATTGAGTTGATTAACAACAACCCATACGGTAATGGCACCTCGCTGTTCACCTCATCAGGTGCAGCCGCACGTAAATTCCAACACGACATCAAAGTGGGCCAAGTGGGCATCAACATCCCCATCCCAGTACCCCTGCCATTCTTCTCGTTCACCGGCTGGAAGGTTGGCTGGACCTGCGCGCCGTCGGCGACATCGACCTGCTGATCCGCCAAGAAGACCGCGGCCGCTTTCAGGAAATGCTGCTCGGCGCTGACTACGAGACCGGCGACGAGCCCGAGGTGCGCGAGCA
>JAUHZH010000348.1 GCA_030426065.1 Gammaproteobacteria bacterium | reverse complement strand
GTCCCAGGGTCAAAACTGCCGTTTTGAACACTTCATTGCCTTTCATTCGGATTTTCAAACCACCGTTCGGCTCATTTTTCAATCCCGTTGAGACACCCACAGTGGCATTCAACAAGTCACCATGTTTGCCGCTGGCATGGATGTGTGTTGACAACACACCGCCTTCTTCTGACGCCTCTAAAACCATGGCACTGGCACCATCACCAAACAAAACACAGGTGGTGCGGTCTTGCCAATCAACCATGCGAGTCAATGTTTCTGCACCAATCACCAACGCCTTTTTATGAGAGCCTGATTTAATGAACTTATCTGCCACAGACAGGGCATAAATAGAACCAGAGCAAGCGGCATTGACATCGAAAGCTGCGATGCCAGAGCAGCCCAATTCTTTTTGGATCAAACAGGCCGTGCTGGGAAACACCAAATCAGGTGTGGTGGTGCCCACCACGATCAAATCAATGTCTTTGGCCGTGATACCAGCTGCTTTCAATGCTTTTTTGGCTGCAGCCACACCAAGGGTGGAAGTGGTTTCACCATCACCGGCGACATGCCTTTGTTTGATTCCAGTGCGCTCTTGAATCCATTGGTCACTGGTTTCTACGATCTTTTCCATGTCGGCATTGGTCATCACTTTTTCAGGTAAGTGGCTGCCGGTACCGATGATTTTTGAGTATATGGTCATTGTTCTGTCCCCATCATGCAATCACATGATCATTTAATGTATTGTTTGGTTCGTTCTAAAGCAGCCAAGAATCCACGGCAATCGCTGCCGCCGTGTGATTTAACCACGCACCCGTCCATGCCCAAAAGCAAAGCACCATTATATTGAGATGGGCTGAAATTAAAACCACTGATTGATGCCAATAATTTTTTAAAGCCGCCACGAGCTGACCTTTGCCCCAGCGGGCTTTTGTTTTGAGCGATCAGGCTCATCAAGCCTTCACAAGCTTTCAGCATGGTGTTGCCCACAAAGCCGTCGCATATCACCACGTCAGCATACCCTTCGAATATATGATTGCCCTCGCAGTAACCGATGTAATTCAAATCAGCATTTTGTAGCATGTGGTCGGCCTGTCTGATGGTGTCGCTGCCCTTGATGTGTTCAGTTCCCACATTCAACAGTGCCACTTCTGGCTGCGCTCCACAAGCCAGCATTTGGTCAGCAGCCAAGACACCCAACCTGGCCAAATTGAATAAATCTTCAGCCCGATAATCCAAAGTAGCCCCCACATCCAACAACAAAGTGGGTTTGGGGTCACCAGGTAAGACTGTGGCCAGTGCCGGTCGATCGACATCAGAAAGCGATGGCAACCAAGCTTTGGCAAAAACCACCAAAGCACCTGTGTTGCCGGCAGTCAATACGGCATCGGCCGCACCGTCTGCAACGGCTTTCACTGCCAAAGACATCGAGCTGTTTTTTTTGCTTCTCAGTGCTTGGTAAGGGGCATCGTCCATCGCCACTTGTTGTGGCGCAATGATGACGTGAATTTGCTGGCTTTCAAGGCCACTGTAAGTGGTGGCATTGGACTGGTGGTGCTGTTCATCAACAAACAGCATGACTTCGATGGAGCGGTTTTTGGCGACAAATTGCTTGACCGCTTTCAACCTTTCGCCGGGGTCTGGGTCCCCTCCCATCAAGTCAACGGCAATGGTTTTTACTGGGCTGTTGTTCATGGACAAAAAAAGGGCAAAGCACAACACTTTACCCTTTGAATCTCAGAAAACTCTGATTGATTACTCGTCGTCTTCAACCGCAGTTTCTTCAAATTGAATCACTTCACGGCCGCGGTAAAAACCTTCTGGGCTGACGTGGTGACGCAAATGAGTTTCACCTGTTTCTGGTTCAATTGACAACGTGCTTGACTTCAATTTGTCATGGGCGCGTCTCATGCCTCTTTTAGAAGGTGTTTTGCGGCTTTTCTGTACTGCCATTTTGCTTCTCCAAAAATTACTTTAAATCTTTCAACACTGCAAAAGGGTTGTGCGTTTCTTCTGCAGGTTCGTGTTCTTCGTGATTTGTCAAATACTCAGATTCCAATTCAGCCCCCGGTTTGATCGGGAATTCAGGAATCTTCAACATCATTTCATCTTCAATCAAAGCCTTGGGGTCAATGGTTTCGCCTTCAACCCAAGAAGGTGCGACCCCCCTTTGTAATTTGGTTTCATCTTCTATGCGGTTGATGAAACCGACGGTTTTATTGACTTTTACTTGAAAATCAAAGTGTTCCAAACTTCTCTGACAAATCAACTCAATGTTGGACTCGATTGTTATCTGTGCCACACCAATGATGTCCTCACAAGGGTCGAATGCCAATTCGTAGTGCACTTGGCGATCGTCTTGCTTGATCAAATGTGCTGGCATTCTGCCCAAATCAGACAACAAAATGGTGCCTGAAAGCCGCCAAGATTTTCGAACGGCCGTGGCAATATCAATCGAATCAGGTAGTGATTTAGCCATAGCCGGCGAATTCTACTGATTTTAACCTTGTATTGCAACGCTTTTAGCGCTTTTTATTGGCCTCTGATTTTGCTAACATGACAGGCGTTTCTTAAAGCCTGAAAACATGCTGATCAAGCACCGCCCATTGCAATACGAATCTCAATTGACACGGCGTTCAATTGAACAGATTGAACTGCTGGTGATTCATTGCACCGAATTACCCGATATGGCTGAAGCCCGTCGTTTTGGAGAAAAGGCCTTGTACCCCAGTGGCACTGGCAACTCCGGACATTATTATATTGACAGAGAGGGACACATGGAATGCTGGGTCCAACCTGAGTACGTGGCTCATCACGTCAAAGGACACAATGCCAACAGCATTGGCATCGAATTGGATAATTTGGGGCGTTACCCGGATTGGTTTCACTCGCAGAAGCAAACACCCACGCAACACTATACAGACTCGCAAATCAGCCAACTGATCAAACTGGTACAGCATTTAGAATCCAACATCC
>JAUHZH010000347.1 GCA_030426065.1 Gammaproteobacteria bacterium | reverse complement strand
TGTTCCTGGCAGAAATGCCGCCCCCTCGACCACTGACAGAAACGGCTTGGCAATATATTGAATTGTTTTTAACAGTACTGTGTGACATATACAAATCATGCAGGCTCGCAACACCGCCACCCCTAACATAACAGCCATGGTTATTATAATATAAATATACATTTTGGGCATGGTTGTTCATAATCAAAGTGTTTATTATTGTGACACTTGAGACAGTGAAAATCCCACCACCAACAGAAGATTGTTCCATCTGATCGCTTCTTGCTTCTGCGCTGTTATTTTCTACCGTGCTGTCGATTACAGTGACATCGAAACCATAAACGCCACCACCATAGGCATGATTTCGTTCGGTCACTGCAGTGTTGTTTATGATGTGGGTGTTTTTCAATACTATGCTTTGGCCATAAACACCGCCGCCATATGCTTCGTCTATCGCGTCGAATGCTTGGTTGTCTCTGATGATGACATGCTCGAATTCCAAGTCACCTGTACTGCTTTCTATGCCACCACCACGGCTTTTATAGGTCGAGTTGGTAAAGAAACCATTCTGTATCGTCAATCCGACCAGCTTTAAGGCATTGCTGGTGTGCGTTGCGGTGATGACACGGTGGTTTTGATCTCCGTCTAACAGTGTGGGATGACTGTCCCAATCTTGGGCGCCGCCGCCGGTGGGAAATCCACCCATGAGGGTCAATGCTTTGTTGATGGTGATTTCAGTGCCTGCTTGATACAGCCCTTCAGCGATGTGGATTTCATCGCCACTGACAGCAGCATCAACAGCCGCCTGTACACCGGTGAAGGCGTTGTTCCAATCGCTGCCGTCGTTGTTGCCATTGGCATTGAGGTCAACATAGATGATGTTTTGTCCTTGAGTAGAGGCGTGTGCTGGTTCAGCATGAACCCATTGGACACAAAACAATGCGAAGGTTAACAAAGTGATGATGTGTTTAATTGTCATGGTCAACCTTTGTTTTATTGAATGATCTTAGTCACAGTGCGCCACAGATGCAATTAATCTCACTTGAATCACACAATGTGTGTGCATTTGAATTAAAATAACTGCCGCAGCATCCTCACATTACCTTGCTTGCAAATACTGGAGCCCTCATCATGCGAATAACTTTGATCATCGCCATTGTGCTTATGGCGAGTCCTTTCTCTGCGGGAGCAGAAGCCAACCCCATTCCCGTCACGACAAAACCGCTGTCAGAAGTGTTGATAGAAAGGCGTTTGACCGCCAACGCCCAAGTGGTTGCGGCCAACAACAGTCAGATCTCTGCTGAAGTGAGTGCCGTGGTGCTTTCCATTGATGCCGATTTGGGCGACGAAGTCCAAGCCGGTGATGTTTTGCTTCGCATGGAAGACACCGATTGGCGATTGCAATACGACCAAGCCAAAGCCAATGTCCAGGCGGCAAAAGCGCGCTTGACTCAGGCTGAGTTGCGCTTGAAGCGGGCCAATGACTTGAAACAAAGCCAATACATCTCTGCCGACGACTTGCTGGGTCGAGAAACCGATGTGGCCGTGTTCAAAGCCGATTTGAAAAGCATGCAAGTGGCAGAGCGCATGGCGCTGCGCCAATTGGAGAAAACCACCATCAAAGCACCTTTTGACGGTGTGGTTGTGGGTCGTCAAGCGCAACAGGGACAGTTGTTACAATCCGGTTCGCCCGTCATCCAATTGGTCCAAACCCAAGGCGCACAAATTCACGCCCAAATCCCCACACATTTGGCAGCGCAATTGGCACAAGCCAAGCGTTTGTTGTTTGACATCCAAGGGCAACAGATTCCAGTCACATTGACCCAGCTCTCTGCCGTTGTGGATGCACAAGCTGCCATCCAGCTGGCACGCTTCAACAGTGAACAAACAGTGCCTGTGGGTCAAACAGGGCAATTGGTTTGGTACCTCAACGGCCAATTGCTGTCTGCGGATTTGATCCTCAAGCGATCTGGTCAATTGGGCGTGTTTGTCGCTGAACAAGGCACCGCTCGATTCAAGCCTTTGCCTGATGCGCAAGAAGGTCGCCCAGTACCCATCAATGAAGCGCCCAACTGGCAAGTGATCATTGGTGGCCGTGAACGCCTGCAAGATGGGCAAGCGATTCGCGTCAAGTAAGGAGCTGAACATGTTATCGAGGATGCTCACCAACCACCCCTTGGTCAATATTTTCTTTACCGTGGTGCTTGCCATGGGGCTGATGTCTTATTTCATCATGCCCAGAGAGCAAGACCCTGAAATCAATTTTTATTGGATCAACATCAGCACCGTTTTACCCGGTGCGTCGGCTGAAGACGTTGAGAAATTGGTGACTTCGCCACTCGAAGATGCGATCAAAAATGTCCAGGACATCAGTTTCACCAACAGCACGTCACGTGAATCGGTTTCCAACATCCTGGTGCGTTTCCGAGACATCGGCGACCGTAACTTCGATAAACGCATCAATGACCTCAGGCGTGAAATCCAAAACAAGGCCAGTGCCGAATTGCCTGATGACGCCGATGACCCTTTGATCATTGAATTGACCACATCCAATGGTTTCCCCACCGCACTGGTGGTGGTCACCGGGCAAGCCAATGACGAAGTGTTGCGTTCACAGGCACGGAAAATCAAAGAAGATTTGGAAGGCATTCGTGGTGTAGATCAAGTCACGCCATCGGGTTTGCATGATCCTGAAATGCATGTTGAATTTGATCCTGATTTGTTGGCGGCACATGGTTTGAATGCGGCACAGTTGGCCGACACCTTGCGCAGTGTGTTCCGTGATGTTTCGGCTGGCAGCGCCCAGGTTGAGGGCAATGAGTGGTTGATTCGAGTGGCAGGCACCACCGACCGACCTGAGTTGTTGGCACAGGTGCAGTTGCCTTCAGTGGGTGACGTGTCTGTCAATCTGGACAATGTGGCAACCATTTCACGTGGCCGCGAAGATGCGGCTCAGCTGGCTTCCTATCAAGGTCAACCGGCTGTTTCAATGGCGGTG
>JAUHZH010000346.1 GCA_030426065.1 Gammaproteobacteria bacterium | reverse complement strand
CAAGTTCAGGACACTACATTAATCAGTGGTGGCTGAAGCCACGGAAATTCGATCAACTCCCGCTGATTTAATGTGGTCCATCACCTGAACCAAAACACCTGTGCGTGCATCTGAATGTGCCACCAACACAGCGCTATGCTCTGGGTGTTCGGCATGGATGGTATCGATGCGAGAACGCACGGCTGCCAATGATGTAGACTGCTTATTAACCAGGATTTCGCCGCTTGCTTCTACTTCTATCAAGATGTTGCCCTTCTTGCTTGGTCCAGCTGAGGAAGTTGGCCTTGATATATCCACACCAGTTTCTTTGGCAAAAGAGGTGGTGACGATGAAAAAAATCAGCATAATAAAGACCACATCCAACATGGGGGTGATGTTGATTTGACCCTCATCATCGATCAATCGTTTTTTGATCATGTGTTCACTCCATTTTATGTAAAGGTAAAGATTTGAAAACAACAGGAGGACAAAAGTTCCTCGTTTTATTTTGTGCTGGACCCTTTACAAAAAAGCGCAGTAAGCTTCTTGTGGTGATGGCAGTTACTTTGTTGCTACTGAGTTTGGTCGGTTGGGCCGATGAGCCAATCGATTGGAACGACGATGAATTGAAGTGGTTCAGTCATGAGGAAGGGTTGGCATTGATGAAGCAAACCGGTCAAAAAGGCTTGTTGATCATCTATGCTGATTGGTGCTCAACCTGCAAAGCTTACTCAAATTTGTTTCAACAGCAAAAAGTGGTCGAGGCACTGGAAGGGCTGGTGTTGATGCGAGCCAACCGAGACACAGCACCTGAAATCAGCCAACGGTTTGATTTTGACGGTGAATACATTCCGCGAACCATGGCATTGCAACAAGGCGGTCAAGTGATTACAGATTTATATCCTGAAAAGTGAAATATGCCTATTTTATGGCAGCAGAGGATGTGGCCTTCTTAACCCGTTTTGTCAAGAAAGTTGTGACGCACAAACCTGATTCAGAAACTGACTGATCAACCTGGGCTCACAACCAGGTGCCAATCCTTTTCAACCCTTCCAGAAAAGCTTCAGGACGCCAGTGCATCCAAATGACCCGGGCTTTGCCAACGATGCGGTTTTTGGCAATCAAGCCGAATGATCGGCTGTCCATGCTGTTGTCGCGGTTGTCACCCATGGCAAAATAATGACCCTCAGGAACGGTCAACTCAGTGAATCGGAAACGGTTGAATCGTCCGTTGGTGGTCAAAATCTGATGTTCAGAGTCACCGATGGTTTCCGTTTTTTCTACCAAGCCCCTTGGGTTGATGTCATCCAGAAACCCATCGTATGCTTGTGGGTCAAGGTGTTCATAAACCGTGCCATTGACATACACTTGTTTGCTGCGCTGATCATACCGGACATGATCACCGGGTACGGCCATGACGCGTTTGATGATGTCTGTAGATGGGTCTTCAACCGAACGAAAAACGATGACATCACCCGGTTCAGGCTCACCTGTCTTGATCAAGGTGTTGTGAAACACGGGCATTTTGATGTCATAGGAAAACTTGTCCACCCAAATGAAGTCACCGGTCAATAAGTTGGGCATCATGGAAGATGATGGGATTCGAAAGGGCTCAAAGGCGAAGCTGCGGATTGAAAAGACCAGCAAGATGATGGGCAAGTAAGCGGCCACATGCTGAGTCCGCATGGACCACCGGTTTTTGGACTTTTTGCGCCAATAAAACCGATGTGCACACCAAGCAATTGATGTCACCACCAAAGCCAAAAACAAGACCATCTCATAGTCAAAATGCAGTTGATTCATTGTTGTTTCCTTCATCTTCAGTCATTCAATAGAACTCATTCAATAAAAAGGGTTCAAAGACAGGTGTCTCTTTATAAAAAAACATGACCAATGACCTACCTAAACCTCTCGGAAGATGAAAAAAACGCATTGATTCAAAAAAGCTGGGCGATACATGATGAAGTTGAATCTGCCTACATGCACATCCACGCCAGTCATGGGGAAGTAGGCTGGGATGAAAAACAAAGGCTGTTGTTGGCGGACCTTTCCTTACACCTCTTTCAAACAGCGATTCAACCGGGTGAAGTGAATCATCAACAGCTGGTAAACCGATTGTTTGCCGTTATGTGTGTGTCAGATCGCTTGCTCCCTGACAAAGACCTTTCGGGGGTGGCTCAAATGATTTTGGACGCGGAGGGTGATTAAATGCCTTTAAAAATCAGTGAACAAGTAGAAAATGAAGTTGAATCGCGTATGATAAGCCCTCACCACAATCAAGAGTCAATGATGAAAAAACTGATCTTAATTACCTGGATGATGCCTTTGGTTCTGATGGCCAAGCCACTGGAATATTTTTTACCAGAAGGCGACTTGTACCAAGCCACTCTACCATCTCCTGATGTTTATTTAGGTCAAACTTTGGGTGATCGTCATTTGCGCCATGATCAGTTGGTCAGTTATTTCAAGTTTTTGGCCGCTGGCAGCGACAACGCCCAGTTGATGCAATACGGACAAACCAATGAAGGCCGCCCCTTGTTGTTGATGGCGATCAGTGCCAAGCAGAACATTGATCGCTTGGATCAAGTAAAAAAAGACCCCAATGTTTTGAAGGTTTGGAACGGTTTCAGCGTCCACGGCAATGAATCTTCAGGTTCCAATGCTTCGGTTTTGTATGCCTGGTACTTGCTCGCCAGCAACAACGCCAGGCTCAATGACGTCTTGCAAGACACCGTGATTTTGGTAGACCCCAGTTTCAATCCAGATGGTTTGGAACGCTTCACCACCTACGTCAACAACAGCCGATCGGTGACCACAGTCAAAGACCCGAATGACATTTCGCACAATGAATTGTGGCCCAGTGGCCGCACCAACCATTATTGGTTTGACCTCAACCGCGATTGGCTGTTGCTGACCCAAACTGAATCCAAGGCGCGGATTGCGATGTTCCAAGACTGGCGACCCCATGTCTTGACCGACCACCACGAAATGGGCCCCTCGG
>JAUHZH010000345.1 GCA_030426065.1 Gammaproteobacteria bacterium | reverse complement strand
TTATTCAGAGTCATTCGAACCTGTTTTGGGATTGGACGCTTATGGAAAACAATTCAAGCCCAGAAGCGGTGAACAAGTGGAGTTGGGGGTGAAATTCCAACCTGAAGGCACTGAACATTTAATCACGGCCAGTTTGTTTAAAATCAAAGAAAGCAACCGCACCACGCCATTGTCTGCTGATGACTTGAATGATCCGGGCATTGTCAACCCGAGTGGACAAATTCAGGTGGGTGAAGTAGAGATAGAAGGCTTGGAAATCGAAGGCCAGTTTGAGTGGAAAAATTTAGACATTTATTCAAGCTACGCCTATGTTGATTCTGAAATCACCCGAAGCAATCAATTGGGACAATTGGGTGCCCGATTGTCAGCGACACCTGACCACATGTTTTCCACATGGGCAACATACCGACCTGAATCTTTTTGGCCAGGCTTTAAAGTGGGCTTGGGCGTCCGTTATGTTGGAGAAACATCAGATGGTTCCGCCTTCGTTGCATTGCCTGATGGCACCGTGATCAATGACCCCCTTTTGACACAAGATTACACCTTGATCGATGCCATGATTGGTTATGAAAAAGGGGCTTATGATTTCAGTTTGAATGTCGACAATGCCACTGACAAAGTGGTAACCACCAGCTGCTTGGCTCGAGGCGACTGTTTCTACGGTCAAGCCAGAACAGTCACTGCCAGCATCAAATACAGGTTTTGATGGTGGCTCAAATCTCAGGGGCCCTCTTGATTTTGTGCTTGGTACCCGTTTCATGGTACCAAGCACAGAAACACAAAGGTGACAATCAAAGGTGGTTGTGGCTGTCTTTGTCTTTGGCATCCATAACTGCCAGCTTTTTCTTGTTCAAAGAACAACACAGCACAGAATTCGCAGTGTTTTTCGTTCTTTTTCACTGCAGCTGGTTGGCCTGGTTGGTGATTGCCCGTTTGGCCCGGGTTAAGATCAACAGCAGAAAAACAACTTTTGTAAGCCAAGCCCCCAAAGGCAAGTCAACGCTTTATAAAGCCACCGTTTTTATGCTTTCTGCCACACTGGCATTTGTCGCCAGTGTGCTGGTGTCTCAGGCTGTGGCCCAACTGCTTTTTTCAAAATTGGCCAACCAATGGGCAGTCACTTTGATGGCTGCGCCACTTATTTGGGGTGCTGCTGTCACCTGGCTGGCATCTGATCGCTTGATCATCCGGCCCATCACGGTGATGGTTGTACTCACTTTACTTTCTTGGTGGTATTTGTCATGAACCTGATCAAAAAACTGACACCTTCTCAACAACTGATCAAACAGTCGCTTCAAGGACATGCTTGGATGGGCTTGTTTTGGGCTGGGTTGTTGTACCTGATTTGCCTCAGCGGCACATTGGTGGTTTTCTTTCCTGAAATGGAGCGTTGGGAACAACCACTTCAAGAAGAATACACCGAAATGTCTCCCCAAGCCATTTCTCAGTCCATAAGAGCGTTCCAACTCACGTTCAATGACCCCATTGAATCTTTGTATTACATCTATGCCAATGAAGACATGCCAAGGGCTCATGTGTCTGCCAATGAACAAGAATGGTGGCTGAACAGCGAAGGCGGGCTGGTGGAACAAGTGAATGCACCTTGGACATCCATGATGACTGACCTGCACCTATATTTACACTTGCCACATACACTGGGCATCATGCTCGTCGGCATGTTGGGTGCCATGATGTGTGGTTTGGTGATTTCAGGGCTGTTGTCTCATCCCAATTTATTCAAAGACGCTTTCAAAATGCGCTGGGGAAGTAACAAGCACATGGAGCAAACCGATTTGCACAATCGCTTGAGTGTTTGGAGCTTGCCATTTTTCCTGGTCATCAGTTTGACTGGTGCCTACATCGGTTTGTTTGGCATCAACATGACGGTGGCTGACTACATGGATGACAGCATCACTTCTGAACAAATCATCACCAGCGTTTTTGGCACAGATCCTGAGGTTGATGAGCCAGTGACTGCTGTGGACATTGAGGCCATAGAAAACGATCTGAAACAAAGGGCCCCTGAGGCACAACCCTTGTATTTGGTGGTACAGAAGCCTGGAACCAATCAACAATACGTTGAAATGGCCGCCACAATTCCAGGCAGATTGATCTATTCAGAAATTTACCGATACCACAGTGACGGGCGATTCATTGATTACCAACACCTTTCTGATGGAGATGTCGGCACACAAGTGGCTTACTCTTCTTACCGGATCCATTTTGGCCATTTTGGCGGCCTGTTGACCAAGTTCATGTATTTGATGATGGGTTTGGCCATGACAGCCATCACCGTCACTGGGGTTAATATGTGGTTCAATAAACGCCGTTTAAGGAACCGCTGGTATTACCTGTGGAATGCTTTTGTTTGGTCGGCTCCATTGGCCATGGCAGCTGCCGCCATGGGTGCCCTCATTTTCAACACCAACCCTGTCTTGGTATTTTGGTTGAGTCTGACAGTGGCCTCGATCATCGGCACCATTAAACAATCAGAATTCAAATTGGCCCGTTATGTCTCCTTGTTGCGGTGGTTGACGTTGTCAGTGACCCTCATCACCCTGTTTGTACATGGTCTGTCATTTCCAGAAACCGTGTGGTATTGGGTGTTGTGCCGCCATCATGCTGTTGGTCATCATACCGGCCATCAACATCAGGCCAGTAACCCACCGCTTGGCAAAAGGTCAGTGAATGCGTCAAATCGGCAAGGCCGTGGAGTTTTTCTTTTGTCTGAGGATGAAATTGGTGTTGGCTGATTGAACCACGCCCAAAGCCAACAACTGCCGCATCAAAAAATCTTCCAGTTGTTCGGTGTCTTTGGCCATCACGACGCCAATGTAGCCATCGGTTTTTTCCATGGCCTCTTTCAGTGCTTTTATGGTCTCTTTGCCAGAAAAGGTGAGCGGGGTAGGAATGCCTGGAAATACCGGGCGCTGGAACACCGGAAGTACGGTCAAGTTTTTAGGGAGATTATGGGCGACGAGCTGTACCTCGGTGC
>JAUHZH010000344.1 GCA_030426065.1 Gammaproteobacteria bacterium | reverse complement strand
ACATGGTGGCGTCACCACCATCGTCCAAGATCATGTTGGGTGCACCACCGTCAGACCATTCCATGATGCGGTGGGTGTAATCCCAGTATTCTTCCAAAGTTTCACCTTTGACCGCAAACACAGGGATGCCCTGGTCAGCCATCGCAGCAGCGGCATGGTCTTGGGTTGAATAAATGTTACATGAAGCCCAGCGCACTTCAGCACCCAAAGCGCGCAATGATTCAATCAATACGGCGGTTTGGATGGTCATGTGCAAAGAACCGGCAATGCGGGCGCCTTTCAATGGCTGGCTGTCTTTGTACTCTTCTCTGATTTGCACCAATCCTGGCATTTCTGTTTCAGCAATGCGGATTTCTTTGTGACCAAAAGCGGCCAAACCGATGTCAGCAACAACGTAATCGGCTTTGATTTGTTCTGCGGTATTTGTCGTCATGATAATTTCTCTCTAAACTGTGTTTCAGCGTTGTTACTTCAGGCCTGCTGCATCACGCAACAAGTCGGCTTTGTCTGTTTTTTCCCAAGTGAAGTCGGCGTCTTCACGACCCATGTGACCATAAGCCGCTGTTTTTTGATAAATCGGGCGCACCAAATCCAATGAGGTGATGATGCCATAAGGTGTTAAATCAAAATGTTCACGCACCAATTGTTCAATCACTGATTCAGCCACTTTACCTGTACCAAAAGTGGTTACAGAAATTGAAGTGGGTTTGGCCACACCAATGGCGTAAGACACTTGGATCTCACAGCGGTCAGCCAGGCCAGCCGCCACGATGTTTTTGGCCACATAGCGACAGGCGTATGCTGCCGAACGGTCGACCTTAGATGGGTCTTTGCCAGAAAAGGCACCGCCGCCATGACGAGCCATCCCGCCATAGGTGTCGACAATGATTTTGCGGCCAGTCAGACCACAATCGCCCACAGGTCCACCAATCACGAAATTACCCGTTGGGTTGATGTGGTATTTGGTGTTGCCATCCAACCAATGTGTCGGCAACACGGGTTTGATGATTTCTTCCATCACGGCTTCACGCAAATCAGCCAAGCTGATGTCGGGATCATGTTGTGTTGACAACACCACCGCATCAATGGCCACAGGCTTTTCGTTTTCATATCGGAAAGTCAGCTGTGATTTGGCATCAGGGCGCAACCAAGACAAAGCACCCGATTTGCGCACTTCGGCTTGTTTTTTCACCAACAAGTGAGAATACGTGATGGGCGCTGGCATCAGCACATCGGTTTCATTCGATGCATAACCGAACATCAATCCTTGGTCACCGGCACCCTGCTCTTCTGGCTTGGCACGATCAACACCCATGTTGATGTCATGGGATTGTTTACCAATCAAACTCATCACAGCACAAGCATTGCCATCAAAGCCCACCGCTGAGTTGTCATATCCGATGTCAATAATGACTTTGCGCACCAACTCATCCAAATCAATCCATGTGTTGGTGGTGATCTCACCCGAGACAATGGCGGTTCCGGTTTTGACCATGGTTTCACAAGCCACACGGGCTTTCGGGTCTTCTTTGATGATGGCATCCAAAACGGCATCAGAAATCTGATCCGCCACTTTATCTGGGTGGCCTTCAGACACCGACTCTGAGGTAAACAAATAATTGCTCATGGCTAATATATCTCTTTATTCGAATAAAGCGATATATTGTAGGGATTTTTGATTCTGTGTCAAAAATAATTCCAAGATTTCGCATGATTTTCCCCCTTTTATCACCTATTTTCACCCTTTAACATCAAATTAATGGCTGATGCCTTATAACGGATTTTGCTTTATGGTATAAATATACGAAGGTCTTTCAGGTTCGTGTCCAATAAGAATCATAAAACTCACAAGCCAATGGACCCCAATTATTATAAAATGACAAACATGACAGAAGATACTTTTAAAGTCACATTCAAAGGCAAGGTGGTGAGAGGGTTTGAAGCCGATCAGGCAATCGCCAACTTTGCCAAACTGTTCAAACTGCCAGAGCAGAAAGCCGCTTTGATGTTTGACGGTAAAGAGCGGGTGTTGAAAAAATCATTGCCCATGGAAAAGGCAGCACAGTTTCGTGCTGTTTTGAAAAAAGCAGGAATTCGGGTTTCATTGGTTCGAAACCAGTCAGACTTACCCAAATTGGGCAGTGACGATTGGGAATTGAATGATCCTGGCACCGTGATTTTGCGTCCCGTTACACCACCTGAAGTCCACATCGAAACGTCTCATATCAAAGTTTCATTGGATGATTCTGCATTGGAAGAAATCTCGGATGCAGAACCACTGGATGTGTCGATAGACCACATCAACATTGATGACAGCGAAGACCCCATCATTGAAGAAAAAGAGGTGGAAGTGCCCACCTTCAATACTGAGAACATGACGGTGGATGATCCAGGCACAGTGATCGTCAATGCCAAAAAGGTCGAAGTACCGGACATTCCGGTGGACTCTTTGAGCCTCGATGAAGTGGGTGCCCAAATCGTAGAAAAGAAAAAAGTCGATGAACCTGAAATCGACATTTCAAAAATTTCATTGACTGGCGAGTGATTCAACCCCAGTGTAGTGTCCTACACCACTATCGGCACAAAAAAAGCAGCGCATGAAGGCTGCTTTTTTTTGACCTATTGATTGGTGCTTGGCCAGGTCCGAAAACACACCTCCTTGTGTGTTCTCACCATCCAATCACTCAGTGGCTTCTTGTTCAGTAGTTTCGGCTTTGTTCTTGACGTATTTTTCCAACCATTGGTCTTGCTCCCACAGCATGTGCAAGATGGATTCTTTGGCACGGTAGCCATGCGATTCCTTGGGCAACATCACCAATCTGGCCGTCGCGCCCAGGCCTTTCAATGCATTGAAATACCGCTCTGACTGCATGGGGTAAGTGCCTGAATTGTTGTCGGCTTCACCGTGAATCAACAACAAAGGTTGGTTCATTTTGTCGGCATTCATGAATGGTGACATGGTGTTATACACATCATCCGCTTCCCAGTAACTGCGTTCCTCAGAT
>JAUHZH010000343.1 GCA_030426065.1 Gammaproteobacteria bacterium | reverse complement strand
CTTGGCAACCAACAAACCTGAAAACAACAAAGGCCTTTCACCACATTTTGTCGCCCTGAAAAACATCAGCAAGCAAGTCATTGATGTGCGCAGCATGGGCTGTGCGTTGTTGGATTTGGGCATGGTGGCCAGTGGTCAGATTGATGGCTATTGGCAATCAGGAATCAACCCCTTCGCAATCGATGCCACACAAATATTGATCAAAGAATCCGGTGGTCAGTGCTTGGACTTTGCGGCCGGTGATGACATGAAGAAGAAACAACAAATCATCGCTGCCAACATCAACAACGCAACCTGGCTGGCTGCACAACTGAAAGGGATTTACCAACCCGCCTGAATCATTCCGGCCTGTTGACAATCAAAAAAGGCGGCTCAAGGCCGCCTTTTTTGTGTGATTTGATTCGATCAAAGACTGATGTCCAGTCCATCCAAATCCACATCGAAATTTCCTGTGATGTTCTTGATGTTTTTGAAATCAATCAAACCATCCATGGTGATGAAAACAAACTCATCACCTGGCTCATAAACCATCAAAGTCAAATCCGCCAGCTTCTTGTCTTCAACATGAGCAAAAATATGCACTTGCTCATCACCGTCGACCACTTTGACGATTTCTTCCATGCCTTTTTTACTCAAAGCACTGGCCACGTCACTGATCCAGTCGCCCAAACCCGCTTCGTCATCGCCCTTTTCGAATTCATACACCTTGATGTTCAGACCACTCAAACCGGAAAGGACCGCTTGCGCATCGGCGTCATCTTCCGTGAAAGCTTTGGCCAAACCCAACATGCCAGCACCCAATGAAATTTTGACATTCGGTTCACGATCCAAAACTTCACTCAATTCTTGACTCCAGTCTTTGGCAGACACCGCTGCACAAAACACGAACAAGACCAAAATCATCACATTCTTCATAGCATTTTTCATTTTCTTCTCCTCAAATAGTCATCCGCCATGGATTTTGACTATGAGACGCTATTGGCATCGGTTTGTTACAAGTTGAGGATAAAAAGTGAGAAAAAAGACGACTCATCCATGAGTCAACCAAATGGCCATCCATTGCTTCAGGCTGCTTCTTTTGGTGAAGTGCCTTCTAATGTGACTTCAGCTACGAACCAATGACTGAAGCCACCCCCTTACGAAGATGGGAAGCAAAAAAACTGTGCTTCGTTACTCAGTGTCACCAATCTGAAGAATCTCTCACATTGATACGACATTTCTTCAAAAATAAACCAACCGGCACAAAAAAAGCCCTTGGGTATCACGTACCGAAGGGCTTTTGTATAGCTGAAAAACTGCTACTTAAGGGATGTGGCTCAGGTCAGCCCCTTCTTTCTCGATGGGTATCAAGTCATCGCGGCTGATGCCCAATGCCAAGGTCGTGGTGCTGGCGACAAATATCGATGAATAAGTACCGACCACGACGCCGACAATCAAAGCAAAAGCAAAGGCATTGATCAATGCCCCACCGAACACATACAAAGCAATCAGAACCAGCATGGTGGTCAACGAGGTGATCACTGTACGGGCCAACGTTTGGCAAATCGACGTGTTCATCACTTCTTGCGGTGATTTCTTGCGCATCGTCCGGAAATTTTCACGGACGCGGTCGAACACCACGATGGTGTCATTGAGCGAATAACCGATCACCGCCAACAAAGCGGCCAACACGGTCAAATCAAACTCAACCTGGAACACAGAGAACACACCGGCCGTGATCACCACGTCATGGACCAAGGCTGACACAGCGCCCAAAGAAAAGCGCCACTCAAATCGGAAAGTCACATAAATCAAGATACCAATGATGGCGTACAACATGGCCAAAGAACCCTGCTCCACCAATTCTTTACCCACCTGAGGGCCCACAAAGTCGGCTTTGCTGATGCGAGCCGAGTCATCAACTTGTTTGAGCACATCCAGAACCGCATTACTTAATCTGGATTCATCTGAGTCCGCTTCCGCATCCCCATCAGTTTCTAAACTTTCTTGTGGCAGCAAGGTGATTTCAATGTCTTTGTTCGAACCAAAGTTTTTCACCACTGCAGCTGGAAAACCGTTGTTTTGTAATTTCTCACGAATTTCAGAGGCCACGACCCCTTGATCAAAATGAACCACCACAACGGTACCGCCGGTGAAGTCCAAGCCAAAATTCAACCCACGGGTGAACAATGAACCCAGTGAAACCAATATCAGGAGCGCCGAAAAAACCAGAGCGATTTTTCGTTTGCCCATGAAGTCCACATTGATGTTTGCTAATAAATTCATGTCAATCTCCTTATATCGCGATGGCTTTTAATTTTTTCTTGCGGCCGTAGATCAAATTCACCAAGGCGCGAGAAAGCATGATGGCCGTGAACATGGAAGTCAAGATACCAATGCTCAATGTGACGGCAAAACCTTTGATGGGACCGGTACCAAAGGCAAACAACACCACGGCGGCAATGAAGGTCGTGACGTTGGCATCGGCAATGGTTGAAAAGGCTTTGTCATATCCGGCCTTTATGCTGCCCTGAATGGTGTTTGAACCCGATCGAAGCTCTTCTTTGATCCGTTCAAATATCAACACATTGGCATCCACCGCCATGCCCACCGTCAACACGATGCCGGCGATGCCTGGTAAGGTCAGTGTGGCGCCAAACAAAGAAAGCATGGCCACCATCAAGACGATGTTGGCAGTCAAAGCGATGTTGGCGATCACACCAAACATGCGGTAATAAATCAGCATGAACAACAACACCAGAGCCACGCCGATCTGTACCGACAACACTCCTTTATCGATGTTGTCCTGCCCCAGTGACGGCCCAATGGTGCGCTCTTCGACGATTTGCACCGGGGCAGCCGGGGCACCTGCCCTCAGCAACAAGGCCAGTTCATTGGCTTCAGTCTGAGACAATCCAGTGGTCTGAAACTGGTTTGAAAATACCCCGTTGATGCGGGCATTACTGATGACTTCTTCTTTGTTGCGGTATTGCATGACGCCATCTTCGTTCTTGGCGATGGGAATGCGCTCTTTGAACACCACGCCCAT
>JAUHZH010000342.1 GCA_030426065.1 Gammaproteobacteria bacterium | reverse complement strand
TATGTTGCGCAATATATTGCCGATATGTAGAATGTGGGTGGTTAACAGTCAATCAAGTGAACATGACGTCACCCAATAAAAAAGCGGCCAACACCGATACCAGTTCACCTGTGAGTGAATCCTTCGTCGGTAAGTGTGCTGAAGATTTAGGACAATTGATCGGTGAACAAATCAAACCCATTTATCAGCAGATTGGGGTGGTGGTGCCGGTCAAGTCGTGCTCCATCATTCAGGTGTTGGCTCATCTGAAATCAGCCACTTTGACGGAGTTGTCCAAGCAACTGCAACAATCTCATCAGCTGGTGAAACAAAAAATCCCCAAGCTGTTGGATTTGGGATTGATTGCTGTGGCGCAAGATGCCAACGACAAAAGGCGAATGCTTTATTCATTGACCGAGTTGGGCAAGTCGCAAGCCCAATTGCTGCGCGATCATTCAATGAAAGCGGTGTATCAGACCCTCTCTGAGGAAATTGATGCAGACATTTTACAGGTATTGAATGCGGCGATAAAAAGTCTGAAAGAGAAAGACTTGTTGACGCGGTTCAACGAAAATAAAGAACAGGATCCTTTGCATGATGTGTGACACCAGCAAAGGCCCATAACAAGATTGGATTGAAACAATGACAGATTCAAATAACAGAACAATCAAGGCGCCCACCGGTACGAAACTGCAAGCCAAATCATGGCTGACGGAAGCACCGCTGCGCATGTTGATGAATAATTTAGATCCGGTGGTGGCAGAGCGCCCTGAAGATTTGGTGGTTTATGGTGGCATCGGTAAAGCGGCCAGAAATTGGGCGTGTTTTGACGCCATCGTTGAATCATTGATCAACCTCAATGAAGACGAGACTTTGCTGGTCCAATCAGGCAAACCAGTGGGCGTGTTCCGCACCCATGCAGATGCGCCACGCGTTTTGATCGCCAACTCAAACCTGGTTCCGCATTGGGCCAACTGGGATCATTTCAATGAATTGGATAAGAAGGGCTTGATGATGTACGGTCAAATGACCGCAGGTTCCTGGATTTACATTGGATCTCAAGGCATTGTCCAAGGCACATACGAAACCTTTGTTGAGGCTGGCAGGCAACACTTTGACGGCGATGTCACCGGTAAGTGGATCTTGACCGGTGGCTTGGGTGGCATGGGTGGTGCCCAACCTTTGGCTGCGACCATGGCAGGATATTGTATGATCGCGGTCGAGTGTGATGAAACCCGCATCGATTTCCGCTTGAATACCGGTTATGTGGATAAAAAAGCCAAGTCATTGGATGAAGCCATGGCTTTATTGAATGAAGCTTTGGAACAAGGGCAGGCCATTTCGATTGGATTGTTGGGCAATGCCGCTGATGTGTTTGCTGAGATGTATGGCAAAGGCATTCGACCTGATTTGGTGACCGATCAAACATCGGCACATGATCCTGTCAATGGTTATTTGCCACAAGGCTGGAGTGTGGCTGAATGGAGGGAAAAAGCACAGTCTGACCCGAAAGCGGTGGCAGCCGCTGCCCGTCAGTCTATGGCGGTACAAGTTGAGGCCATGTTGGATTTTCACAACGAAGGCATTCCCACGGTGGATTATGGCAACAACATCCGTCAAGAAGCGTTCAATGTGGGCGTTGACAATGCCTTTGATTTTCCAGGTTTTGTGCCGGCATACATCAGACCGCTGTTTTGTCGTGGTGTGGGCCCTTTCCGCTGGGCGGCTTTGTCGGGCGACCCCGAAGACATTTACAAAACCGATGCCAAGGTCAAAGAATTGATTCCAGATGATCCGCATTTGCACAATTGGTTGGACATGGCGCGTGATCGCATTCAGTTCCAAGGTTTGCCTGCCAGGATCTGTTGGGTGGGACTGGGCATGCGACACAAATTGGGCCTGGCATTCAATGAAATGGTCAAATCAGGCGAACTCAAAGCGCCTGTGGTGATTGGCCGTGATCATTTGGACTCTGGTTCTGTGGCCTCGCCTAACAGAGAAACCGAAAGCATGGCCGATGGTTCAGATGCAGGCTCTGATTGGCCATTGTTGAATGTCATGTTGAATGTGGCGGGTGGCGCGACTTGGGTGTCTTTGCACCACGGTGGTGGTGTAGGCATGGGTTACTCACAACATTCAGGGGTGGTGATTTGTTGCGACGGCACTGATGCTGCGGCCCAACGCATTGAACGTGTATTGTGGAACGATCCTGCCACGGGTGTGATGCGCCATGCCGATGCAGGCTATGACATTGCCAAGGACTGTGCCCGAGAACACGGGTTGAATTTACCGATGGTGGAGAATTGATATGAGTTTTGTGATTTCAGATGCCGGTTTTACACTGGCCGATTTGCGCCACATTTGGCAAAATCCGATCAGCTTGATGATCGACAACCACATGTTGCAAGGGGTGATTCAGTCCAGACAAACGGTGGAAGACATCGCCAATTCGGGCAAAACGGTTTATGGCGTCAACACCGGTTTTGGTCTGTTGGCCCAAGTGAAGATTGAACAAGAAGAGCTGAACACCTTGCAACGCAATTTGGTCATTTCCCATGCCACGGGCATCGGTGAGCCGATTGACGCAGGTACCACCCGACTGATCATGGCATTGAAGGCCATGAGTTTATCCCGTGGTTTTTCTGGGGTTCATCCCAATACATTACAACTCTTGATTGACATGATCAATCACGAAATTTACCCACAGATACCTGAGAAAGGATCGGTGGGTGCATCAGGTGATTTGGCACCATTGGCACACCTGACCGCTGCCATGATTGGCATCGGCGATGTGTTGTATCAAGGCGAAGTGATGGGTGCTGAGCAGGCATTGCAACAAGCCGGTTTGAAACCGATTGTTTTGGGTCCCAAAGAAGGACTGGCATTGCTCAATGGCACGCAAGTCTCATGTGGCTTGGCCTTGAAAGGGCTGTTCTTATCAGAGAATTGCTTCCACGCAGCGGTACTCTCGGGCGCTTTGTCGATTGATGCAGCCAAAGGGTCGTTGGCACCCTTTGATGAGCGAATCCACCAAGCACGTGGGCAACAAGGCCAG
>JAUHZH010000341.1 GCA_030426065.1 Gammaproteobacteria bacterium | reverse complement strand
AAATAGCGGCCTTGGACGCCAACATCAAACAAAACCAACCCGAGCTGGCGCGCTTGCAAGATTTGAAAAAAAGCAATGCGGTGAGTCAAAATGATTTGGATAAACTGTCTCATCAGAATGACAATTTACACGCCAAAAAACGCAGTTTAGAAGCACAAAAAGACGAAGCACAATCTTTGTTCGATGAAACGATGCTGACCGCACCGTTCGCTGGAACTGTGGCTGAGATATTCAAAAAGAATGGCGAAACCATCAACGCAGGCGAGCCTGTCATGTTGTTGGGTGGCGTTGATTCATTGCAAGCACCCGTATTCATTCCCAGCCATTTGCAAAAATCTTTGGCCAAAGGAATGGGCCTGGATGCACAATACCAAAATCAAGCTTTCACAGCCACCATCAAAGAAATCAGCCATGCCGCCAATCCCAAGAGCCAACTGTTCAAAGTGATTTTGGACGTTCCCATGGGGCTGGGTTTGAAATCAGGTGAACAAATCATCAGTTATGTTCCTGAACAATTGGGAGAACATTACACCCTACCCTTTGAAGCCGTGGTCGATGACGGCATCAACAAACCTTATTTATTGGTGATAGACAAACAAAAAGTCACCCAAGTGTTCACGACCATCATTGGCTTGCGTGGAGAGGACATCTTGCTTGATCTCAACACTGACATGGGCAACATGGGCGCCATACAAGTGGTCACAGAAGGACACAGCCATTTGACCGTTGGACAACATTTAACACAAGTTGAGACAGATTCATGAGTGTGGTTCGTGTTCTGGTCAGTCAAAAGCGCTTGATCCTGACCACCGCCATTTTATTTGCCCTGTTTGGTTTGTCATCATGGTTTGGTATGAACCGGCAAGAGGACCCATTCTTTCCATATCGACATGGCTTTGTTTTGACCCAATACCCAGGCGCCGATGTCAATCGCATTGAAAGACAGGTGCTCAAGCCACTGGAAGAAGAACTTTCACAAATTGAAGAAATTGAAGAGTTGCGCTCTTTGGTCAGGACCGGGTTCGCACAAATCATCGTGCAAATGCACGAATATGTGACCGACACTGACTTGGTTTGGGACAAAGTCCGCCGAGCCATGAACAAAGCAGCCTTACAATTTCCAGAAGGCGTGATCCCTCCCACACTTGAGGATCGCTTGTTGGACACCGCGGTGGCTGTGTACAGCATCACTGGCAGCAATGACATCATGGCCATGAGGCAAGATGCCAAAGCCATCAAGAACCGCTTGTTCAAGCTCAACGATGTGGGCAAGGTTTCATTGTATGGTGTACCTGAGGAACAAATCAGCATCGAAGTTCGAGAAGCCTTCATCAAAAACGGTTTGATCAGCCACGAATCCCTGGCAAAACAAATTCAGTCAAAAACCCAAGTACAACCAATACGTGACTTCCACATAGGTAAGCAACGCATCAACTTAGATGCGCACACTGAATACCACTCCTTGGAAGAGTTGGAACAAAGCACCGTGATCCTCAGCAACGGTGAACAATTGCCGCTGTCGGCATTGGCAGATGTCCGCCTGGAAGCAGAGAATGTCAGCAATTCAGGTTTTTGGCATGACAACCAACGAGGCATTGCCTTGTCCATATACATTCCCGTGAATCACCTCAATGTGGTCGAGTTTGGTCAGGAGTTGCGTGACTTTATGGCCGAAACCCAACGCTTGTACCCTCACCTCAACATCGATGAAGTGTTTTTTCAACCCGACCGAGTCAAACACCGCATTTCAGAACTGGGTGGCTCTTTATTAACCGGCATGGCTTTCGTTGTCATCATTCTGACCTTTTTCTTGGGTTTGAGGTCGGGGTTGGTGGTGGCCACCATCATTCCTTTAGTGACGTTTTCATCTTTGGCCATTTTCAACTTGGGTGGCGGCGTGCTCCACCAAATGGCCATTGCTGGTATGGTCATTGGCCTTGGCATGTTGGTCGATAACGCCATCGTCATGGTCGAAAACATCCAATACCACATGGACAAAGGCATGCGAGGCTCAGATGCTTCGGTGACCTCTGTCAAACAATTGGCCTTGTCATTGGGATCCGCCACAGGTACCACCGTGGCCGCCTTCATGCCCATGCTGCTATCACAAGGCAATTCAGCTGATTTCACACGGGCCATACCGGCGATGATCATCCTGTCAATCACCGTCAGTTATGTTTATGCCATCCTGGTGACTCCAGCGTTCAGTCACTTGTTTCTGAAAAAACACGATGACAGAAAACAATCCGGCCTACAAAAAATGGGGCAAAAGCTCGGTCAATTGGCCATCGGCCAACCCAGCATGATCTTACTCGGCGCGGTTGTTTTTATGGGTTTTTCCTTTTTCCTTTTTGGTTTCGTGCAGAAAGACTTTTTCCCTGACACCGACCGCAACCAAGTGATTGTCGACATCAAATACCCAGAAAGCAGTCACATCATCAGCAACACCGAAAGCACCCAAGCCATGGCCCATGCCTTGTCACAACTACCCCATGTCGAGAAAGTGGTCACATTCACAGGCAATTCGGGTCCTGTTTTTTATTACAATTTGGCCGAAAAACCGCGCTCTCCACATGTGGCACGGTTGGTCGCCATTTTGGATGATGTTTCCAACGCTGAAGGCATCATTCAATGGTTTGGTCAGGACATAGCCCCCAAGTATCCCAGGGCTGAAATTGTGGCCAGGCGATTGGGCCAAGGTCCACCGGCCGATGCACCCATCGAAATCAAAGTCATCGCTGAAAATCGCGCCCACTTGGCTGATGCCGTTCGCGACATCCAGTTGTTGCTCAGCCAAACCGAAGGCAGTCGCACCATACGAAACAATTTGGGCTTGGGGATGCCCAAGTTGACTTTGACGCCCAATGATGTCTTGCTCAATGAGAACCAAATCACTCGCAAGGAATTGGCCAGCGGTTTGGCCTTGCGCACCTCGGGTCAAATCATCGGTCAATTCCGCGCACACCAAGACCCGATCAACATCGTGATGCAATCCAAGCGGCATGTGGAATTTCCCATAGAAGAGCTGTCCGACATCC
>JAUHZH010000340.1 GCA_030426065.1 Gammaproteobacteria bacterium | reverse complement strand
CCAACCGAACCACACGCGTGCCTTGAATCGCACGACATTTCACATGGCATATTCTATGCACTGAATGCTGCAGTTTATTTTGCTGTGGGCTTGATTCTTTCATGGTATCAAGCCACTTTTCACATGGGAACCATCCCATTTCCAAGAGGTAATCAATATGCAACTAACCATCACAGGTCATCAAATCGAAGTCACCGATCCCATTCGCGATTACATCGACAACAAATTCCTACGCATCAAACGTCATTTTGATCAAGTATTGAACGTTCATGTCATCATCCGTGTTGAAAAATTACAACACACATCAGAAGCAACCATGCACATAGGCGGACGCGATTTTTTTGCTGATTCAACCGAAGATCACCTGTACAAGTCCATTGATTTGTTGGTAGACAAACTGGATAAACAAATTCGCAGACACAAAGACAAAGCAACTGACCACCACAGGGCGGAGGCACATCGCATCAACCAAACGGCTTATATGTGATGCGTTGACATTTATTTATAAACATAAAAACAATTAGATTTAATAATACGTCACAAAACGCCAAAAGGTAAACAATCGAGGAGTAAATCATGAAAGCTAAAATCATCATGGGAATGATCTTGGGATCAAGTTTGGCATGCGCTCAACCCGAAATGCGCAGTCACGACGTTCAAATGGAGTGTAAGAATGCCAGCCAAAAAATCACAGGAGAAATCAATGGCAACCGCATTGTAGACTACATCGTTGATGTCTGTGGCCCACAAAAAGCCGCGGTTTCATTGGAGTCAGCCAATAAGAGCGTGAACTTCAATATCATGGCTCCTGGTGCCATGAAAGCCTTGTTCAATTCTTCAGTTGAAGGGTTGAGCTACAAAGGCAAACTGAAAGACAGTGGTAAATATCAAATCAGGCTTTACATGATGCGCAATGCCGCCAATGATCCCACTGAACATGACTATGTTTTGAACATCAAACTCAAAGACAAAGACGGAGCCGCCAAAGAAGGAGGTGAGGGCAAAGACAAGGACAAGGACAAGGACAAGGACAAGGAAAAAGACAAGTCAGGTGACAAAAAGAAAGGTAAGGTTCACTTTGATCAAAAGAAAAACAAAAACGGCATACACTTTCATGCGGTTCAAACCGGCCACACATTGACCATCACACCTTCTGGGCTGGCCAATGACAACCACCCCATGGAAAGGGAAATCAAAGGCAAAGTGATTCGTTTGGATGCCACCGACTTGAACAATGACGGATCACCAGAAGTGATTGTGGTATCTAAAACCGATGAACGTCAATACATCTATGCATATGCGACCAACAAGAAAAAATCTTTGAGTGAGTTGTACATGCCCCCGATTGAACAGTTTCCAGGCCACAAAGAAACCTATGGTGGCGGTGACCGTTACATCATTTCTATAGATGCTGTGACTGTTTCCTACCCGAATAAAAAAATGGGAGGTGCGGCCAATCAATTCAAATCGGTCAAATTTGGCATCAAAGCAGGCGAAGCGGCGCCAAAGGGTGAATGATCAACCTCCGCTGAATGAATCAAAAAGGGCGCCTTGGGCGCCCTTTTTGTTTTCACCCATTGCACGGCTTGTGTCATAATGAATGCCATGTCTGGATCACATAAGCCAAACCTGAATCAATGAAATTCATCGACTATTTAGAACCTGAATCGATCAAGTTATCTTATCCTTTTGTCAGTAAGAAACGGCTGTTTGAAACCGTTTCACAGATGATGGTTCAAACAGAAAAAGAGCAATTGGCCATTTATCAATCATTTGTAGAAAGGGAAAAATTAGGCAACACTTCATTGGGTAATGGTGTGGCGATACCGCATGGCAAGAGCTTGCCATCATCTGAAGACATCTTGATACAAATCCTTCGCCTGAGTTCGCCTGCTGATTATGAAGGGATTGATTCTGAACCTGTGCGCCTGGTGGTGGCCATGGCGTTTCCTTTGAAAACCAAACAGATCCACAAGCAAATTATGAATGAGGCGGTGGTGCTGTTCAAGCAGCATAGACTCTTCAAAGCCATCATGTCAGCAAAAACACCGCAAGAAATCATTGAATTGATATTGGAAACACAGCAATTATGCAGCAACTGGTCATCTTAACAGGTTTGTCTGGCGCGGGAAAAACCGTGGTGCTCCGAACTTTGGAGGACATGGAGTCAATCAAACAACAGAGCATCCATGTCAAAGTGGTGTTCCTGAATGCCGAACCCCAAGTTTTGATCCAGCGTTTCAGTGAAACCCGTCGCAGGCACCCACTGTCTACAGAGCAGCATAAACACAGCTTAACAGAAGCAGTGAACTTGGAATCTGCTTTGATGAATGACATCAAACAGATTTCTGATTTGGTGATCGATACCAGCAAACAATCCGCACTCCAATTGAAGCAGCACATATGGCAATTGATGAGCATGCCGAGCGATCAAGTGTCTGTTATTTTGAAGTCATTTGCTTTCAAACGGGGCGTACCATTTGATGCAGACTTTGTTTTTGATGCACGTTGTCTCAACAACCCCTATTGGGACAAATCCCTGCGACACCTGACAGGAAAAGACGAAGCCATCAAGGCTTTTTTTGCTGAAGATGAATGGGCCAATGACTTCATCAAGGACCTGTGTGTGTTTTCAAAAAAATGGATCAAAAGGTATGAAGCGAATGACCGTAGTTACATCACCATTGCAGTTGGGTGCACAGGAGGTCAACACCGATCTGTTTATTTGGTGGAATCTTTGGCCAATTATTTAGGCAGCAAGGGCATTGCTGCCCTTGTGTTGCATCGAGAGATGGATCCAGCTTAGCCAGTTAAACTCCAAGAAATCACTCAGCTGGCCAAATTGCGCAAGACATAATGGAGGATGCCTCCGTGTCGGCAGTATTCGGCTTCTTTTGGGGTGTCGATCCGGACATCCACTTCAAATCGCTTGGAAGATCCGTCAGCAAGAATGGCTCCCGAGACAATTCTACTTTTCTGACTATCGGTAAGAGTCAGCGGCTCCGTGGGTTCGCCATTGCCCGTGAGAATTCGAGGCG
>JAUHZH010000339.1 GCA_030426065.1 Gammaproteobacteria bacterium | reverse complement strand
GGCGTCCGTTGATAAGTCAGATTAAGCTAATGAATTCAACGCCCATGAGGCCGGTCGCTTACGCGTCCCGCTGGAAACGGTGTTACTTGTCGGCGGTGATGGCGATCGACAGCTCGAATGTTGTTTGCCGGGGTTCCAGGCATCGGTTGACGTCACAGGCTTGGGTGTCCACGACGACTTTTTCACGTTTGGTGTGTTTGTTGTACATTTTCATTTCGACTTTTTGGATGATGCTGTTTTCATCTTCACCAGGCAAGATCGGCGCTGCCACATAGGAACTGATGTTGAACTGCCTCAATCGATCGATGTCCAAACGCGTCGGCCTGGTGTCATCGGGCATGTCAGGTGAAAAGAAAGTCATGGCTGTGTTGTAATCTGCCCAGCGCATCACTTTCTGGTATTGATACAAGGTGTGATCAAGTGACTGTTTTTTACTCATCTTGCCGCCGCAAGCCGCAACAATCAGACACAATAAAATGATGATGACGGTTTTTTTCATGAGGGTGTGACAGGTTTAAAACGCAATCAGTATGTCACATTTGCCCATCGATGGATACTGTTTTTTTATCGCTTTCCTATGATCGCGTAATCGGCTTTCATGCGGGTGGTCACGTCTTCACCATGACCTGACTGGCATAGCAATCGGATGCGAATGTTTTTGTTTTGGGCCAATTTTTCACTGACTTGTGACCAATCGATGGGCTCTGCACTTTCAATGACCATATGCAAGGTATCGGTTTGTGGCCGGTTCCATCCATTTTGACTTTTGTGGATCACCACGTCATGCTGCAAGCCCCTCTGCTCAAGGTTGAACTTGATGAATGCCCAACCAGAAATCGTCATCAACGCCGCTGATGCACCACCAAAAAATGTGCCTTTGTCGTTGATGTTGGGCTGTAAAGGTGCTGAAGCAATGAGGTGGTCACTGTTGATTTCATCAACCTGCCATGCCATGGCTTCAGTCAAAGGGATGTCTTGATGGATGCGCTCAACGAAGGCATCTAAACACAGGGTCAACATGTCAGAAGGAGAGAATTATCGGGCAGGGTTTCTCAATTTAGCAGGAATCAACAATTCAAACAACGTGCCCAAGGTGCTGCCAGAAGCCGGCTTATCTTCCTCTTCTTGGCTTTCCCATTCATTTTTTTGGGTTTCTGTTGGCACTTCAATGACTGCCGTTTTGTTGACCATGACGTCGGCCTTGGCTTGCACTTGTGGCAAGCTCACAGAAGGACTGCTGAACAATGCTTCCAGTTTTTGTTGGCTGCCGATGTTGGTGGCTTTGCTGATTTGACCTTGGCTTTTCAACAACTCAACCTCGCACGGTGATTCTGTGGCGAACGCGTTCGTTGCCAACATGACCAACATCATCAAAGTCAATTTTTGCATGGTGAAATTCCCCAACATCAAATGGACAGTCAATTTTCTGAAACTCTGAACAATAAATCAACCTTAATTGCCATTAATTGGGTAAATCGGGCTAAAATCTCTGCAATGAGTCCTCGCAAGCCCAAATCAATGGAACCCGTTTGGTTGGCAGATTTTTCTCAAACCATGCGCATTTTCACTGTCATCGTGATGACAGAAATGATGGTGATTGTTTATTCATTGAGTTTTTTGTCACTCGAAAGCCACTATTTGAACCAGTTGGCGGTTTTGAGTTTGCTGGCACAATTGGTTGCCATCACTTTGATTCTTGTGATTTATGCCATGCAGCATTGGCTCAATGCATTGGGCGTCACCAAAGGCCTCGCCGTTTTGGTGATCACGACTGTGATAGTGACCACGGTCTACACCCAATTTTTAGCGTGGGTGGATCATGCTTTGGGTTTTGGATTGATCGGAAACGCCAATGTTTTGAACATCAAAATCACACTCGCCACTGTGATGACTTTGATGGCCTTAATCCGTTATTTTTATGTCCAAGCGCAATGGGCTTGGCAACTTGAGGTGCGAGCGCAATCTGAAATCAACGCCTTACAGGCACGAATCAAACCCCATTTCTTGTACAACAGCCTCAATTCCATCGCCTCTTTGATTGCGATCGATGGCCCAGCTGCCGAAAAAGCGGTTTTGAATTTGTCCAGTTTGTTTCGCAAGGCCTTTGCCAAAAAGCGAAACCACGCCCCACTGCGCCAAGAACTGGAATGGGTGGCCGAATATGTGGCCATAGAAAAATTGCGATTTGCCGATCGTTTGCTGTACAGGGAACAAGTGGACCCCAATTTATTGGAAACAGAAGTGCCTGTGTTGGCCATTCAGCCTTTGATTGAGAACGCCATTTTGCATGGGGTTGAACCCAGCAGCGAACCGAGTGAAGTGGTACTGACCATACAACCTCAACAAGACAAAATGGTCGTGACCGTGGTCAACCCATTCCACCGTGACCACCAATCACAAGGGAGTGGATCAGCAGTCGATAACATCAAAAAACGGTTGGCGTTAAAATACGGCAACAAAGCCGCTTTGACACAACACCAAAATGAGCAACAACACATCACAAAACTGGAGCTTCCACTGTGAACATCTTGATTGCAGACGATGAGCCTTTGGCTCGCATGCGCCTGGCCAACATGCTGGCCCATTTGGGTCAACAAAACATCATCGAAGCCCAAGACGGTCAGCACGCCGTAACTTTGGCCACCAAACACCGTCCTGATGTGGTGTTTCTCGACATTCAAATGCCACACGTCAATGGCTTGGAAGCGGCTGAACAAATCAAATCCCTGATGCCTCATGTGCCCATCATTTTTTGCACCGCCCACGACGAATTTGCCCTCAAAGCGTTTGATTTGGCTGCAGGTGATTACTTGCTCAAGCCTGTGGCGTTGGACCGTTTGAAGCAAGCATTGGAAAAAATAGGTGCATGCACCACCCAAAAAATTACAGTCAAACAAGGCCAAAACACGTTTGCCATACCGGTTGATGACATGATTTGCTTCATCGCTGAAGACAAGTATGTGGTGGCCCATTTGGCCGACCGGGAGTTCCTACTCGACATGACTTTGACTGAATTGGAAAAAAAGCACCCACAGTTGTTGCGATTACACCGAAACT
>JAUHZH010000338.1 GCA_030426065.1 Gammaproteobacteria bacterium | reverse complement strand
ATCGCTGGGTTGGCTGCACACGGTGACACCGATGTGCACGACATCCATTACATTGATCGCGGCTATGAAGCGATTGAGGAAAAGTTAAACCAACTGGGTGCCCAAATCATCAGGAGTTGATGGACTTAATTGAGTCGAATTATCCTTTATAACGCTGAGCCATTGAACCATTCAACAGGCAGTTCACGGACATCCACGCCATCGATGCAGGCCAAATTGAGACATATCATGCCTGGGAAACGGAAGGTTTCGTGAAATACATATATGCCACATGTGGCACAAAATCGGTGGTTGGCTTTGTGTTGAGCAAACTGGTATTCCCTCAATTGATCATTGGGGTCGCTGACTGATAAACCCGTCAGTGGGAACGGATCGGCCGTCATGTATGCCGACCGGCGCATGCAAAAAGAACAATCGCACTGCAAAGCCCGATCTATCGGTGCGGCTTCAAAAGAAAACGAAACCGCACCGCAATGACTGGTGTAGTGTCCTAAACTTGGCTTGGCTATCAGCGGACGGTGAAACTGCCCTATACAAGGCGTCATCCGCAGGGAATGGCACTTCCTTTTCAAGGATGACAACGCAGTAGAGGGCGGTTTCCCAGTTCGCCTGAAGGGAAGCCATCAAATGCCCCAATACGGCGTTGCAGCTTTTGCTAAGGGGTTAGCCATGACCTGCAAGCTGCGCCTTGTCTTGGCGCATTTGATGACTTCTGATAACCTATCCAAGTTCAGGACACTACACTAAACCCTTTGTGAAGCATGCTCAGGTTTCGTCGTTGGTGTCTTTGTATTGTGCTTTGGCCCTGAGCAAAGCATCTCGCAATTCGCCTTCGGCCTGGGCCAACTGTTCAACAGCCTCTTCACGTTTTTGACGCCCTTCTTCGGCAATGCGTAATGAATCGTCAATGGTGGCAATCAATTTGTTGTTGGCCTCTTTGACCACTTCAATGTCAAAAATACCGCGCTCCATTTGTTCACGCACTTTGCGATTGGCCATTTGCAGGTTCTCAGCATTCGAAGCCAATAAATCATTGGTCAGATCAGTGGCGTCTTTGATGGTGTCTGCCGCTTGTTCTGAGCGCCAAATGGTGACCGTTTGTGCCAATTGTTGACGCCACAAAGGCACCGTGTTGGCGATGGTTGAATTGATCTTGTTGATCAAGCCTTTGTCGTTTTCTTGAACCAAACGGATGCTGGGCAAACTTTGCAAGGTCACTTGGCGAGTCAACCTCAAATCATGAACTCGGCGCTCCAAATCGGCCGCAGCAGAACGAAGGTCACGCAGTTTTTGTGCTTCCAACATGTCTTCACTGGCATTGGAGCTTTTTTCCATTGCAGGAATCACTTCATCGTGTAACTCACGCAATTTTTCTTCGCCGGCTTTGATGTAGTCTTCCAGGGTGTGAAAATATTCCAAGTTGGCCACATACAGGCGATCCAAAGATGTGATGTCTTTGAGCAAGGTAGTTTTGTGACTTTCCAGCTTGTTGGTGATTTTCTCGATTTGCTTTTTAACGTCTTCGTATTTTTGTAGGAACTTCACCAATGGTTTGGCTTTACCAAACAATCGAGCAAAAAAGCCAGGCTTCTTATTGGGATCCAACTCATCGATGTCGAAGCCCCTGATGGTCGCCACCATCTCATTCAATGCTTCACCCGAACGACCCAAGTCTTTGTTTTTAACCCCTTCCAGCATTTTGTCTGAAATTTCAGTGACTTGCTCTTGTGCTTTGCTGCCAAAAAAGATGATGGAATTGGCATCGTCCATGTTGATTTCATTGATCAAAGCATCAATGCGTTGTTTTTCTTCACTGTCGGCGTCTTTGTAAGGCACCATTTCATTCATCACACCAGGAACAATTTCACCCTCAACGGTGCCTTGGATGGTGTTTTGATCGGTGATTGTTTGCGTTTCTTTCTTTTCTTCAGTCATGCTATGCTCCCAAATGGCAATGAGGTTGGTTCTAGGCCAAAAATCATTTAATGCCTTGTTTTTCTAATAAAGTGTTCAATACTTCAATGTCCACATCCAGGTCAAAAACGTCTTGTTCCAGCAGCTTGTTGTGCTGTTCCTTGAACACTTTATCGATGTTGTGTAACACCTGCTTGAAATTGCTTTCCAATTGTTCGTCATCCACTTTGTCGTGGGTTTCTGAATAGCGTTTGATGACGCTTTCTGTTGCCCCCAAATAATGGTGCAAAAACCGCTGGGCTTTGCGGATCTTTTCTGGTTGCTCTGTTAAAAACTGGACGATGTTTGAGCTGGATTCGGCGATGTTTTTCAAATAAGCTGATAATTCAGGCTGTTTGAGTTTTTCGCTGCTTTTTTTGATGTGAACAATGGCCTGTTCAGCGGCCAACAACACCGACTTTTGATCTTCATCCTCAATCGAACCAAAGCTTTTGGGAACCACTGGATCCAAGCCATACCACATCATGGCCCCCACTGTGGCGGCCAAGCCCAAGCCCAGTGAAGCAAACAAACCATAACTGGTCAACAAAAAAGCACCGGTGAAATTCGCTGCGCCGAGTAAACACGCCGACAAAAACATCAGCGGGATTTGGCGTTTAAATCGGATGTTGTTCTTGATCGCATCTCGTTTGTTTTTCAAACCCAAGCTCATCCAGAATGCACTCAGCAGCACACCGGCAAAAACAGCACTCGCCGTCAGCATGCTGAAAAACTGACCTGCCAATAACTTCACCAATACTGGGATGAACATCAGCACAGAAAAAGCATACAGCAACCAAGCTGTACCATGGTATTGGTCAACGGCTTTTTGGGTTTGTTCGCGGTATTTAATGGGCATCACCAAACCATCCTGATGGCCACAGCCAACACAGAAAAGAACAGCAAAGTGAAACCGATGAATTTTTTGAAAAAATCGTTCATGTTATTTTTTGATGTGGTACTGCAACAGTTGTTCAGGTTGAGAAAAGTCGGATTCTCCGAAAGCAATCACCCCTTGGCCTTGTAACACCATGGCGTCACGGTGGATGCGGATGGGGTCTGCGTCGCCTTGTTTGATCCATGAGCCGTTGGTGCTGATGTCAGTGTATTT
>JAUHZH010000337.1 GCA_030426065.1 Gammaproteobacteria bacterium | reverse complement strand
AGACTAAGCCCAGCCATTCCAAACACAGTTATAAAACTCTTCCCATCTTTGCCATCAAAGGCCAGGTTAAAAGACAGATCCTGGAAATTATTGGAGACGCGCTCACCGACGAGGTAGAAGCCAAAATTATTGAGCAGGCCGAGCGTCGAGTATCGGTAATTGACAAGATAAGAGGAGCGTCCTTTTTTGAATGGCCCTTCTGCTGAGAAGTCCAGGCCCAACAGGCCCACTTTAAGCAATTTGTGTTTCATTCTGTTTTGATCCGGTTAATTTCAATAAACTGGGCAGCAGCACCAAAGTGAACAAGGTACTGATCAACATGCCACCGACAATGACGGCAGCCAATCCACGGTACAACTCGGTTCCTGATCCGGGAATCAGCAACAGCGGCAGCATACCAAATATACTGGTGAAAGTACTCATAAAGATGGGGCGCAAACGCAGCCTGATGGCATTGGCAACGGCATCGTGTGTGTTCATGCCAATCTGTTCTGAGTCCCTGGCACGCAACACCAACAGGATGGCGTTGTTGACCACCAAGCCAAGCAAGATCACAAAACCGATCATGGTCAGTAAGTCCATACTTTGACCCACTCCAGTGGTGGCCTTCAAAAACTGATCCAATAAACGCAAACCAATCAAGCCGCCGACGGTGGCCATGGGTAGGGTCGTGACCACCAAAAAGGCGTCTTTGAATGATTGGAACATGGCGGCGATGAGCAAATACAAAATGATGATGGCCAAGGCAAAAGACCCGGTCAAACTGCTCAAGGCGGTGTCCAGTGCTTCAGCCGTCCCACGGTAAGCTATGGAGCCATTTTCGGGTAACAAAGGCAGCAATTGGGGTGTTAATTGTGCTTTCAAGGTGTCAATCGCATCTTCCAATGCCCACTCAGGTGGCGGTTTAACTTGTAAGGTCAATGTCCTTTTTCGATCAACCCGCAAAATCTGCGAAGGCCCCGCCGTGCGGCTGATGAATGTCAACTCGTCCAAAGGCACCACATCACCATTGGCGGTGTATAGCGGCATGGATCCCAATGCTTCGGGATCGTCCCACTCGGTCGAACGTAACATCACATTGAGTCGTTTGTTGCCATCAAAATATTCGCCGACAAAAGCGCCGGTACCAAATGCACGCAACACCGGTGCGATTTGACTTCTGTTCCAGCCTGCTTCGACAATGGCGCGGTCGTTGGGGGTCACTTTCAATTCGGGTGCGCCCAACTCCAAACTCGGCTGCGGTGTGATTTGAGCACCTGGAATCATCCCTTGAATCATCCCCATCGCAGATTGACCAGCAATCAACAACCCCTCAAAGTCGTCCCCTTGTAAATCCACATTGATGTTCCTGCCACCGCGCGCACCACCAAACACCGGTGCGCGACCAGCGAACCCAAATGTATCGGGTATGCCGGTGAGGATTTCACGGTTGATTTTCTGTAACATCTCATCCATTTGATCGACTTCTTTGACCCGAAAACCAAAAAAGGCCTGGGTACCAAAGATGCCCAAGAAATAATTTTCCAGTTGCGGTGATTTTTCGCCATCCAGATGAGGCTGTAAACGAGCCAAGAGGACATCGGCCAACTCCTTTTGTGAAGCTTCCACTGATATGCCTGGTTGTGGGAACAAACCAGCAAAAGCAAAATTCCGCTTGCCTTCAGGTAAGTAATCAGCTGAGGGGCGAATGTAATAGGCAATTGATAAAGGAATCACAATCAAGGCAACCACCCATGTGATTTGCATGTGACGGTGTTTGGTCAGTCGGCTGATGAATCGTGTCATTCGGTCCCACAATTTGGCCTGTTTGTCATCAAAGTCATTGGACTTGATCAACTTGACAGTGGCGGCTGGCAACACCGTGATGGCAACAAACAGCGACAAAATAACCGCAATTGAAATGGTCAAAGCCAAATCTGTGAACAGCTGGCCTGCTTCATCTTTTAAGAACACCACTGGCAAGAAGATGGCCACGGTGGTGGCGGTCGAAGCCATCAAAGCCCCCCATACTTGCTTGGCACCGATCAAGGCGGCTTCTTTGCCAGATTTACCCATCTCTCGGTGGCGGACGATGTTTTCGAGCACCACAATGGCGGCATCAAGCACCATCCCTGTGGCAAATGCCAGTCCTGCCAGTGAAATGATGTTCAATGTCCGTCCCAAACCATCCAACATCACAAATGCACCCAACAGGCAGATGGGGATGGCGACGGCGACGATCAATGCAGGCGCGGCTTTCCTTAAAAACACCCACAGGATGAACACTGCCAGCATCATGCCCAATATCAAATTGTTCCTGACCATCAGCACTGATTTGTTGGTGTAAATCGATTCGTCATACACCTGAACAATGGACAAGCCTGCGGGTTTCAAAATCTGCTCTTCCAATTCCGCGGTCTTGGCTTTGATGTCATCCATCAAATCAAGCAAATTGACACCGGCTTCGGGAACGATGTTGGTGGCAATCGAAGGTCCACCGTTTTGATACAAGCCGCCTGTGGCATCCTGCATTCTTTTCTCAATCACAGCGATGTCTTTCAAGTACACAGGCTGTCCGTCTCGCCAGTCGATGATGAAGTCATTCAAAGCCTGGTAATCATACTTCCCTTCAAAACGCAGCGTGTAGCGGCGTTTGCCCACGTCCTTGGTGCCCATTGACGTGTTGTTGAAATTGCCGGCCAAAGCCGTGATGCGGGTCAAATCGACGCCCAAGGCTGCGGCTTTGTGTGGGTCGAAGGTGATCCTGACTTCAAACCCTCGGCCACCAAAGGCATTGGCGGAAGAGACGCCGTTGATCTGTTCATAGCGAGGGAGGATGTTGTCATTGACGAAATCTTGGTACGTGACAATGGGCCTTTCGTTACCGGGTAGGGGGCGGATGGCAAACCAGGCAATGGTGTTTCCAAACTGATTGCCGCCAATCAAAAGGGTGGGCTCATTGGCTTCCACCGGATAGGCCGGTACTTGGTTCAGTCGGTTGATGACTTCAATCAAGGATTTTTGGAAATCCACTTTCAAGTCAAATTCGAGGTTGACAGAAGCTTGGGAATAACTGGCGTTGGCCGTCATTCGTTCAACACC
>JAUHZH010000336.1 GCA_030426065.1 Gammaproteobacteria bacterium | reverse complement strand
GAACACGTTTACAGCAAAGGCAATGGAGCAGCCATCAAATCAGGTGCCAGGGCCGCCACCGGGGATGTATTTATTTTTATGGATGCAGATGGTCAACACCAGCCAAAAGACATTGAAAAATTAATCGAACACTATAAAAAAGGGTTTGATATGGTCGTGGGTGCTCGTGATAAAAAGTCACAAGCATCATTGGCAAGGCTGTTTGGCAATGGTGTATACAACCGAATTGCAACCTACATGACTGGGCACAAAATAGAAGATTTGACCTCTGGTTTTCGCATTGTGTCAGCAGAAAAGTTCAAACAGTTTTTGTATTTGTTGCCCAATGGTTTTTCTTATCCAACAACATCCACCATGGCTTTTTTCAGGGCAGGATATGCTGTGGGATACGTTGCAATCGAAGCCCCCAAAAGGATCGGTGAAAGCCACATCAACATCTTGAAAGACGGTGCCCGATTTTTTTTGATTATCTTTAAGATTGGTACACTGTACTCACCCATGAAGTTGTTTTTTCCTGCCAGTGTGTTTTTCTTTATAACCGGAATTTTGTATTACATTTATACCTTTTTCTCAGACGGCAGGTTCACCAACATGGGCGTGCTTTTACTGTCCACTTCGGTGATGATTTTTTTGTTGGGGTTGGTGTCGGAACAAATCACCACTTTGATGTATCAGACGACCAGGAAGGAAGATAAATCGGATCATTCATGAAGCGTTTTTAGCAGCCTTGGGTATGAATTTTGCTTTATCGTAAAGCATGAATTTCATCAACTCATGTTCTTGACTCGAATATTGGGGCATGTACGTTCTTTCTGCCAAGTTAAATTGAGTGATTCCCTGGTCATAACTTTGGGCGCTGAACGAGTCGACTGCCTTAAAAAGCGAAGGGTCAAATGAGGTGGATTCAAGTTTGAATGCATCGAGTAACTCTTTAAAACCCTTTTGTTTTTCAGCCATTGACGGCTCAATGAATTGTGGTCCAAGCTTGTTCATGGGTTGCGCCGGGTTGCCCGCATAAATGGTGTTTGGCAACATGTCCTTCATCATCACACCTCCTGTAAGAAGCATGGATTTGGCTCCCGCTGTAATGGGACCGATGATGGTGTGCCCAACCAGCCAAACGTCATCTTGTAAGTGAAGCTTATTACTGGAATTCCACCTGCAGCCAGCCATTACATCACCAAACTTCATGTGACTCCAAATTTGGCTGTGAGCACCAATGCCGACATTGTTTCCTATCACTGTGTCTCCACCCAGAGAATCAATGATGCAGTAATGGCCAACCCAACAATTATGGCCGATGTGCGTTTTGAGCCCATGAATGATCGTTCCATGGTGAATGGTTGTGTAGTCACCTATCGTTAATTCAGGCACGTCAATATATAAATCATTGCCAATGAATGAACCAAACCCAATTGAAATTTTTTGGCAGTTCGGACCAAACACAATGTTTTTCCCAAATGTGATTTTGTCTGCCAAATGGAATGTGCACTTTTCGTTTTTACTTTCAAATGGCATGTTCATGAAAACAACTCTTGTAATTGACTTTTGTAATGAGAAACTGAAAAGTGGTTTTTGATCTTTTCTTTGTTCAGTAGCATGTCATCTTTTGACATGCTTTTGGTGGTGATGTGTGAATTATCAAACACCTTAATGCCCAAGTTTTGGAACAAGGACCAAGCTGTTGAGGCTGTGTCCATATAGACTTTTTTCCCCAGGCCCAATAGAGAGATCGTGTTACCCATGGCTTGTTGTCTCTTGTGCCCGAAAACAGCCACATCTACTTTGGCAAGGAGGGCCAAATAGTCTTCATATGCTAAGAAAGAGGTGAGGGGTTTGAATTGATTTCCAAACATCGCATGACCATGATGAATGACTTCGTTTCTGTGGTGTTGACATCCATAGGACAAGGGGGCATAAATTTGTATGTTGCTGTCTTTCAGTGGCTTGATTTTGTCGAGTAGTTCAATGTGATTGTTACTCGGGTCCGCTGAATTACCAAGCAAAAACACACACCCTTCATGGTGTTCGATGGGGCAGTCAATCTGCTTATACAGATTGGAAGGATACATGATGCAATCGTGTCGAGTGGCATTCACTCCATACCATTTTTTGGCCAGCGCTGCATCACCAGGGACACAAGTGACAACATGGGTGATGCGTTTAAATACCCTGACCCTAAAAAATTCATAAACATGATGATGAATCTGTTTTTTGGGGAGGAGCTTGAAAAAATACAAGTCTTTCCCCCAAATCACCCAATACACTTTTTTATTCAACTTGGGGAAACAAAAGAGAAAAAGCAAAAGCCAAGGTGATGCCAAGGAATGGATGATGATTTTTCTTGACTTGAACATGTTCCTCAGCAGTTTTAGGTGTTTCAAGACTGAATGGTACCGAGCAAAAATGAATGGCATTTTATACTTCTTGAATGCTTCATTATGCTTACCGTAGTGGAACAATTGATGGGTGCTCAAGTTAAACCCATTGTTCAGTAAAAAATCAAAAAATGGGGCTGAGAATTTTTCTTCAAAATTAAAAACATGCAGTATTTTCGCTTCAGTGCTCATGCCGTCTCTTGGTCTGAATAGGGGTCATGATCTTTGAATGAAAATTTTGCGATTAAAAATAACATGATATCACAAGTCATGCTGATTGCCCTGAAAATCAAAATGGCTTGCAAGGCCAAGACTGGAGAAACAAAAGGCGTGAGTAAAGTTGTGAATACAAATTCTCTGACGCCAATGCCACCAGGTGAGCCTGGCATCAGAAATCCAGCAAGAAAAGACAGGGCAAATGCAAACACACAAAGCAAATAGGGGATGGAAGTGGTGCCCAGTATGGCGTCAAATATCAAAAAAACAGTGTACCCGCCAATGAAAGGCAAAAGCAAATACAGCAACATTGGGGAGGCCAGTTTCTTGGTTTTTAAGTTTGAAAAATCATGCGATTCTTTAAATTTGTTCAAGGTAAAGAAAAACACTGATGTCAAACCCAGCAACAGAATAGACAAAACCATGAAATCTGATTTCGATATGATGGAAAATAAATCGAAGTACACAAAGTAGCCCAAACCAACTGTCAAAGAAATGA
>JAUHZH010000335.1 GCA_030426065.1 Gammaproteobacteria bacterium | reverse complement strand
AAAACCAGCATCCATTTTTTCATATGTTGTGATCCTTATTAAAATGAATAGCTTATCCCCATCAACAACAACTTGCCACCACCAAAGGTCATGGCTTATCCACCAATGAAAGGCAGTCCTGATTTGACAATACCGTCAGTTGATAACATCAAATGTACATCAGCACGCACCAAAGTTACTAAGCTAACGTTGGATTGAAGTTGCTTTGATCAATGATGAATGCACGCCATCACACCCACCTTTTTTAAATCAATCATCAAGCCATTGGTGAAAGTTTGGAGGTAAAGGGGTCAATTCACCAGTCAACGGTATATCCTTTTCCAAAGCATAAGACTTGATCTCCATGATCCGTGCACCATCCAATGGGTGTGTTTCAAATAGCGGGATCATAGACTCCTTAACCATCACTTCATCACGATACGACATGAATAATTCAAATACTTGGTACGAACCGTTGGCGTGCCCATAGCACCTACTCAGCACGTCAACACCGTGAACATCAGATTCCGTCTCCATGCTCCTGCTGAATGAAAGTAAAGTCAGCAACCCCGCATCACCCAATACACTGGGACTGTTTCCCAGAACCATGGATAAAGCCACACTGACCACGGTCCCCCTACCCAGACCAACGATTGGATCTCTGTGTTTGATGTGGCCCATTTCATGACCCAAAATCATGGCCAATTGGTTTTCACTTTCTAAGCGCCTCAACAATCCTTTGTAAACAAAAACATGTCCGCCCAAGGTTGCAAATGCATTGAATGCTTCTTGGTCAATGTAGTGGACCTGTGCTGTCATATCCTCAGGAAACTGGGAACAGGTTTGAATGCGGTTACTGAGCTCTTGGATGTAAGTATTCAGATTGGAATTGGCATTCGATTCAATCAAGGGTTCAAATGAAGACACCAACGATTTTTCATACTCAAATGGAATTTGTCTGGCCAACCAGCCAACGCTGAAAGCCACCACCACACTGATGAGAACAAGCACCACCAAGGTGCCGGTCAGCAAGACAAAGAAATCTGAAATGTGGTTGGTTTTACTGACATTAATTCCTTCGTCAGGTTGTTTGTTTTCATATTCCATTTAAAACATCAGGTGTTGACCCTTATCATGGCGGTCCCATACGCAAACAATTCTATTGAGCCGATTTTACCTTCTTCACCCGCGTTGAGGTTGGCGGTGATGTATTTGACATTAAAAATCAGTTCAGCATCCATGGATTCTGCTTGTTTTTTCATCCTGATAACGGCTTCCCGCCTGCCTCGGTCCAACAAAGACTCAAAAGTATTCAATCGACCACCAAAAAAGTTTTTTAAAGCAGCAGTGAAAAACTTAAAATAATCGTTGGCAACCACAATATTGCCCATGACCAATACTTGATCATAAGCTTGTGTTTCTGGCGGCATGCGACATGACATGGCAGGAATTTTATTCAGTCGTTTTTCTTCTTCAATGATGTTTTTGTAGTGCCGCTTCTCAGCCATTGTGCCAAAGACGAACCCCACCAGCAACAGAATAATAATTATTCCCAGTGTGATTAAAATATCCATTACTCACTCAACAAAACAGCTGTTCCATACACATATATTTCAGCAGCACCAGCTGCCACACTCGATGTTGAATACCTGACATTGAGAACAGCATTTGCACCCAATGACCTCGCTTGTTCAATCATTCTGTCTGTGGCTTCTTCTCGCGACTCTTGAAGTAACTCCGTGTAACCTTTCAATTCTCCACCAACTAAATTTTTCAAACCCGCCATGATGTCCCGGCCCGCATGTTTTGCCCTTACAGAACTTCCCTGAACAACGCCCAAGTGTTTGTTGATTCGTTTTCCAAAAATCAATTCCAAATTAGAAACAATCATTTTCTATTCTCCTTATACAAGTTTCTGATAAATATAAATGCAATATTGATTCTTTCAATTACTTACACCACACAATAAAAGAGCCCTCCGTTCTTTCTCTAAAAAACGGAAACATACAGTAAGCGTCAGTACAGAAAGTCGGCTTCCTGAAAGGACTCAATGATCAAGTACTGATCACCGCTCTTGTTTGTAATAAAAACGTTCAAAGCGTTGGGCTGAGAAGCCAGACATTTTTTGTTTGCCCATGGCAAACAGGGGGACACCTTTGCCGCCGAGTTTTTTGAAAGTTTGGTGGGCGGCTTGGTTTTTGTCAATGTCGAATTCTTTGTAGCGGATTTTGTTGGCTTTGAAATAGGCCCTGGCTTTTTTACAGTAACCACACCGCTTGGTGGCGTACATCACCAGGTTGCCGGGTCGCTTTTTTCTGGCTTTTTCTTTGGCAGGTTCTTTGGCTTTTATGTGTGTGGATTCAGGCAACAGGCGCGCTTCAGTGGTTTGGGGTTCAATGACTTGAGCCGCCGGCAGTTTGCGGGTTTTCAGTTTGACTTCTTGGGCTTGCTGGTTTTCGGGCGGCTCGTCACTGTAGTGGACCTGGCCCTTTTCATCAACCCATTTGTAAATCTGTGCCTGTGTTGTGAACGCCAAGAACAGACAGACAGCCCAAAAAGTCAATCGCCAGATTGGGCTGAATGTGTTTGGGCCCCTCACTTGGTCGCTGCCACCAAGTGAGACAAAGAGTTGATCGCCACCATGATGGTTGGGTAATCAACCTGCTTTTCAGATTTGATGTTCATCATCATGTCTTTGACGTTCTTGACTTTTTGACCGTGGTCTTGCGACCAAGCCTGGATGATGGACTCACTGCTGCCTTTGTACTTGCTCAGCAAGGATGCGGTTAACTGGGCATGGTGGTTGCTTAAATCGTCACGCAATCCGCCACGGGCGTAGACATGCCATTGGTTGTCGACCACCAATTTCTCAACCATGGACTGAAGCCACAGGAGGTTGAGGAATTTGCCCAAGGGGAAATAAACATCGGCGGCTTTTTTGACGTCGATGTTTTTCTTGTTGGCGACACTGACCACATCCAATGCGGCACTCAAAAATGGCAAAGAAGCCAGGTTGGATGACAGGCGTTTACCAAAACCTTTTTTCAGCAAGGCTTGTTCAGAACGTGAACGGGCCAAGGCATCGGCATCGGTGATGTAGTCCTTGAAATTGTTCTTGAACTGCTTGATGCC
>JAUHZH010000334.1 GCA_030426065.1 Gammaproteobacteria bacterium | reverse complement strand
ATGTAACCTGAGCCATGGCATTTGTTGCACGGTTCACAAACCACGTCTCTGATGTTTTCAGTGGTCCGTTTGCGTGTCACCTCGACCAAGTTCAATGAAGTGAAGCCCAACACATTGGTTCGGGCCGAATCATGACTGAGCACCTCTTCAAGTGCCACCAACACTTGCTGCTGATGCGAGCGGTCACTCATGTCGATGAAATCAATGATGATGATGCCACCAATGTTGCGCAAACGCAGTTGACGTGCGATCACTTGTGCGGCTTCTAAATTGGTCTTGAATGCGGTGTCTTCTAAAGATTTGAATCCGACGTACTGACCGGTGTTGACATCCACAGTGGTCATCGCTTCGTTCTGATCAAAAACCAAGTTGCCACCCGATTTCAGTGGCACCCGGCGATTCAAAACACGTTCAATTTCATCTTCGGCATTGAACTGATCAAACAAGGGCCTTGCACCTTGGTACCAAACCACTTCACCCGGCCATTCAAAAGCAAAATCATCAACGAATTTCTTCACTTCAAGGTGGATGTCGTAAGAATCGACCCTGATTTGCGTCAAGTTTTCACTGATCTGGTCCCTGACAACCCGGTTGGCCAATGAAAACTCACTGTATATCAAGGATGGCACTTGTTGTCCGTCGATGCGTTCAGAAACCTTGCCCCACAACCTTTTGAGGAACTGCCAGTCATGCTCTAACAAATCGGCTTCGACGTACTCGGCATTGGTCCGCGCAATCAAACCAAAGGCATCGTTACCAAAATTGATTTTTTGCATCACAGCAATCAAACGCTCACGCTCCAAAGCATCTTCAATGCGGCTTGAAACAGCGGTCAGTTCATTGGCATTGGGCATCATCACCAAGTAACGGCTGGGGATGCTGATTTGGGTGGTCACACGGGCACCTTTGGTACCTATTTGGTCCTTGTAAACCTGAACCACCAAGGTTTGCCCTTCGTGGATCATGTCAGAAATCATGTCTTGGCTCTTGTCAGACGGGGTTTCCACACCTTCGAAATCCGAGACATGAATGAAAGCGGCTTTGCCAAGTCCAATGTCGACAAAAGCGGCCTGGAGGCCTGGCAGCACTTTTTGGACACGGCCTTTATAAATGTTACCAACGATGGACGACTGCCGTTGACGCTCCAACCAAAATTCAGAGGTCAAACCGCCATCAATCAGGGCGATGCGGGTCTCGAAACCATTGTTGTTGATCAATAATTCTTTGGACATGGTGACTGAGGTTTCTAATGCTTTATTATATCGAATTTTCGGCACAATTGAGCCGTTTCATACAACGGCAGGCCCATCACTGAGGAATAACTACCTGACAAATGTTTGACCCAGATGGCTGCGTGACCTTGGATGCCATAACACCCGGCCTTGTCCATCGGTTCCCCACTCGCCACATAGGCATCAATCGCCTCATCACTGATTCGATCAAAAGCCACTTGATTTTCACTCACCATCACTTCCACTTGACCTTGCCAAGTCAATGCCACAGCCGAAAACACTTGATGGGTTTGACCAGAAAGCATGCGCAAAGTTTGTTTGGCGACTTGACCGTCGACAGGTTGGCCCAACAATTGTCCCTCAAACACCACGATGGTGTCGGCGCCCATCACTGGCAATGTTTGGTCAGATTGTAGCCACCCTGCATACGCCTTCTCTTTGGCCAAACGGCTGACGTAGTCATGAGGTGATTCACCACTGATGGGCGATTCATCGATGTCAACTGGACAGCAAATGGGCGTGATGCCAATTTGTTGTAACAACTCACGCCGCCTGGGAGAAGCCGAAGCCAAAATGAGGGTGGGTTCATTCACGGTGGTATGGGTGGTTGGTCAGTAAACTGTGCGCACGGTAAAGTTGTTCTGCGATGATGACGCGAACCAGTTGGTGCGGGAAAGTCATTTTAGATAAGGACCACAGCATGTTGGCTTGTTGCTTGATGCGGCCATCCAACCCATCAGCACCACCGATGATGATGTTGACGGTTTGACCCACCATTTGCCATTGATCCAAAGCGGAAGCCCAGTCTTTGGTGCTTACGGCTTTGCCGCGCTCATCCAATGCCACATTGAAGTCACCTGGCGACAGTTGTTTTTCGATGGCTTGAGCTTCTGCCGCTTTGATTTGCTCGGTATTGAGGCTTTTCTGACGGGTCACGGCATTGATCTCAACCAACTGTATTTTCAAGTGTTGAGGCAAGCGTTGATTGTAGGTATGGAAAGCCGTTTCAACCCAGTCCGGCATTTTGTGGCCCAGGCTCAATAAGCGGATTTTCATGCTTCAGGTGCGATGTCCCACAACCCTTCCAGCTGATAGAATTCGCGCGCATCACTGCTCATCACATGCAATACGGCATCACCGGCATCCACAATCATCCAATCGTTGGAGTCCAGCCCTTCCTTATTCAATATGTTCTGTCCTGCTTCATGCAATGCTTTGATGGCTTCATCAGCCAAGTGACGCATGTGCCGATTCGACGAGCCGGTACAGATGATCAAGTGATCAGTCACGGATGTCAAATGGCCAACAGCCAAAGTTTTGATGTTTTGGGCCTTGGCGTCAGTGACCGCTTGGGTGATGACTTCGGCCACGGGTGGCAGGTTTTTAGTCGCTGAAGTGTTTTCTTGCACGAGTGCTCTGTTGGTTAAACTGGCTGCCATTTTACCATGACCACGATTATGTGGGTGCTATATGAAAGAAAAATTGTTACCATGTTGTCTATTCCTGTTTCAAGCTACTAAATAAACATCTGACATGCTGGGATTAACGCCAACACCACGAATCGATGTCGGCGACATCGACAACAAACGCCAAGAAATCCGACAACATTTTCTGTCGAGTTTTGAAAGGTTTGAGTCACTTCACGGCCTGTTAGCCGACGATAACGCATTTTACCAACAACCTGAGCCGCTGCGTCACCCCTTGATTTTTTACCTCGGTCACACCGCCGTGTTTTACATCAACAAGCTCAAAGTGGCCAAAATCATTGACGAAAACTTGGATGATGGCATTGAGTCTATGATGGCAATCGGCGTGGATGAAATGTCATGGGACGACCTCAATGACAAAAATTACGATTGGCCCACAGTCGAAGCGGTGTT
>JAUHZH010000333.1 GCA_030426065.1 Gammaproteobacteria bacterium | reverse complement strand
GTTTTTCTGTTGAATCTGGGCGGAATCGTTTAGATCTGGACACAAATGCTGTGTTGTTGTGCCACCTGCCTTGGATTTTTGGCTTTGCCTGGGTTCAGGATTCCACACCAGAATTGACAGTTGGTCAAACATCCAGCTTATAATGTTTCTGTTGTAAAACCTGTAATCCAATGAATCAATCACAATTTGACCAAGTGGTGGCTTTCTTGAAGTCATTACAAGACGACATATGCAGACAAATAGAAGGTGTGGAATACAAAACCCACTTCAAAGAGGATGCATGGAACCATGACAACGGCGGCGGTGGCAGAACACGGATCTTGAATGGTGATGTGTTTGAGCAGGCAGGGGTGAATTTTTCCCATGTCAAAGGAGATGCTTTGCCCGCTGCAGCCACAGCCAAACGCCCAGAAATGGCTGGGCAGGGCTTTGAAGCCTCAGGCGTTTCTTTGGTGGTACATCCAGACAACCCCTTCATTCCCACATCTCATGCCAATGTGCGTGTGTTCAGAACCGTTCCAAAAGAAGGTGAAGTCGGACATTGGTGGTTTGGCGGAGGTTTTGATTTGACGCCTTACTATCCCTTTGATGATGACATCAAGCACTGGCATCAAGTGGCCTATGATGCCTGCTTGCCATTTGGTGACAAGGTGTATCCTGAGTATAAAAAGTGGTGTGACGATTATTTTTATTTAAAACACCGTGGCGAAACCCGGGGTGTGGGTGGATTGTTTTTTGATGACCTGAATCAGTGGGGATTTGATCGCAGTTTCGCTTTTTTGAAAGCCATAGGCAATGCCTATTGTGAAGCCTATTTACCCATCGTTAAGCGCCATCAGGGCAGCGCGTTTGATCAAGAGCACAAAGCCTTTCAAAAATACCGGCGTGGCCGCTATGTTGAATTCAATTTAGTATATGACCGCGGTACCTTGTTTGGGTTGCAGTCTGGTGGACGGACCGAGTCCATTTTGATGTCGTTGCCGCCTGAAGTGTCGTACCGTTACAATTACCAGCCCGAACAGGGCACACAAGAAGCCAAGTTGTATGAATACCTCAAATCCAGAGACTGGCTTGAGTTGGGGTCATGATCCTCAATCCTGAATCACCGCATTTCGAAACATTTAATAGCAAAAAGGGATGCTATCTTGTCAAATCGAAGCACATAGGGGATTCAGGCGACCCGGTTTTTATCAATGAATTGATCGAATCCACTTCACCTTATTTGCTTCAACATGCGCACAATCCTGTTGAATGGAAGCAGTGGTCACCAGGTGCTTTTGAGCAAGCACGGCAAGCCAATAAGCTGGTTTTTTTATCGATTGGTTACGCCACCTGTCACTGGTGTCATGTGATGGAAAAAGAAAGTTTTGAAGACACCGAGGTGGCTGCTTTTCTGAACAGGCATTTTGTTGCCATCAAGGTGGATCGAGAACAACACCCAGTGGTTGATGATTTTTACATGACGTCTGTCCAGTTGATCCAGGGACAGGGTGGTTGGCCACTGTCGGCGTTTTTGTTGCCAGACGGTTCGCCTTTCGTGGCTGCGACATATTTTCCCAAAGATCGATTTTTATCTGTTTTGCAGCAAATCCAACATTTGTGGCAAACACAGCCCGATCAATTGAAAACCCAAGGGCAAAGGGTTCACGCCACAGTCAGTCGCTATTTATCTGGACAAAACAGCGAAGCGTTGGTGAATTGGGGTGAGGCCACGCCAGCATTGTCCGATGAGTTGATGGCCATGAGAGACCAGTCATCGGGTGGCTTCGGTTCGGCACCTAAATTTCCACAAGAAGCATGGCTTCAATTTTTACTTTACCACCATTTGGACAGTCAAGACGAGGACGCTGGAAGGCATTTGGTTTACAGCCTGAAAAAGATGCAAGGCGCTGGGATTTGGGATTGGGTTGCCGGTGGTTTTCATCGGTATGCGGTTGATGGAGATTGGTTGGTGCCACACTTTGAAAAGATGCTCTATAACCAGGCCCAATTGCTGTTGATTTATGCGCAAGCGGCCTTGGTTTTTGACGAGCCCGACTTGGCAGTAACCGCAAAAAACGTGGCGGCATTTGTCAATGCGGAAATGCAAGATGATCGGGGGTTGTTTTATGCTGCCTTGGATGCCGACAGCAACGACGACCAGGGTACATCAAAGGAAGGGGCTTATTACGTGTGGTCTTGGGCAGAATGGCAAGCCTTGCTCAATGAAGCTGAAATCAGTTGGCTGCAGCGCCATTTCGATGTTCAGGAGCAGGGTAACTTTGAAGGTCACCACATCTTGCACTTGAAGAAGCCGTTTGTGGATCAAGGGAAGTGGCACTTGATTCAAGAAAAGCTGCAACAAGGAAGAATGTCCAAAGCACGGCCGATCACTGATGACAAAATCATCTTGTCATGGAATGCCATGATGATTGAAGCCTTGGCTTGGGCAGGTCATCTTTTGGCCGATGATTCGATGCAGCAACAGGCTTTAAAGGCATTGGAAGTACTCACAGAGACACATTGTGATCGTGGCCGCTGGTATCGGGTTGGCTATTCAGGTGACGGTCAGAACATCCCTGCGGTTTTGAGCGATTTGGCCAATTTGGCAGCAGCCATGTGGGCAATCCATGAAACCGGGCTAAAAGAATTGCGTCAGCCTTTGGAGGCCTTGTTGGTCACCATCAAAAAAGACTTTTGGCGACATGGACAGCTGGTCAAAGCACCCGCAGATCTGCAGTTGCCTGTTGTGGTCAATGCCAAAGACGGTGCGGTGGTTTCCGCGACTGCCAAAATCCTCATGGTGTTGTCGGCTTTTCCAAGTGGTGAATGGTCCAGTTGGCGTGATGACATTTTGAACAGTTTGGGAAATTCAGTGACGGAGCAAAACACCGCCCATGCTGGCATCCACACGGCCCAACTGATGGCCAAGAATCATGTCCTGGGACAACGATCCCTCACCCGTAAAGGCATGTCCTTGACATGGGAGTCCAACGGTGGCGCTTGGTCTTTGTCTCTGCAGTGCCCAACAAACTGGCATTGGCAATTTGTGCAATGCAAGGTCGATGGAACAGACATGGATGTGAAGAATCAAAACACGGAATTGTTTTTGCCTCCTCATGCCAAATCCGTGGTCGTT
>JAUHZH010000008.1 GCA_030426065.1 Gammaproteobacteria bacterium | reverse complement strand
GCCAATGCCTTGCGCGTCAAGTTGATGGAAATGATCAACCGACCTGTGACCTTGTTGGACGGTGATGTGGTGCGCAAGCATTTATCCAGCGAACTGGGGTTTTCCAAAGAGCACCGCAACATCAATGTCTTGCGGATCGGTTATGTGGCCTCTGAAATCACCAAGAACGGCGGTGTGGACCTCTGTGCGCCGATTGCACCTTATGAAAACACCCGTGAGGAAGTGCGAGAGATGATTGAGCCCTTGGGTGGCGTTTTGGAAGTCCATGTCTCTACACCTTTGGAAGAATGTGAAAAGCGTGATCGCAAAGGTTTGGATGCCAAAGCCAGACAAGGCTTGATCAAAGAATTCACTGGCATATCCGACCCTTATGAAGCGCCTCAAACACCCGAATTGGACATCAACACGCTGAACTTCAAACCCGATGAAGCCACGCAACAAATCATCTTGAAATTGGAAGCCATGGGTTTGATTTCATGAGTGCGCCAGGGCGTGATGACACGGCGTACTTGATAGATGCCAGTGTGTTTGTGTTTCGCAGTTATTATGCCCTGTCAGATGATTTTTTCGATCAACAAGGTCAATCGGTCAACGCCATTTATGGCTTTGGCCGATTCCTCTCACGCTTCATCAAACAAACCGGAGCCAAGCACATCGCTTGTGCTTTTGATGAGTCGTTGACCACTTCATTTCGCAACGAAATTTACCCGCCTTACAAGGCCAACCGCGAGCCTGCCCCTGAAGATTTGAAAAGGCAGTTCATTGGATGCAAAGATTTGGCACAGCGACTGGGCGTCACCACCTTCGGTGATGACCATTACGAAGCCGATGACTTGATCGGCACCCTCCACAACAAGGCCGCCAACCAAGGCATGAAAGTGTGTGTGGCTTCCGCTGACAAGGACCTGGCGCAATTGATCAGACCGCAGGATTGGTGGTGGGATTATGGCAAGTCCAGCCCATTGAATTACCATCAATTGACTGAAAAATTTGGCGTTCGACCTGAACAGATTGTTGATTATTTGGCGTTGGCGGGCGATGCCGTAGACAACATCCCAGGCGTCAAAGGCGTGGGTCCAAAAACGGCGGTTTCTTTGCTCAACCATTTTGGCAACTTGGATGCGGTATTGAACCGAAGCCATGAAATCCCGTTTTTGAGTTTCCGGGGTGCCAAATCTTGTGCCAGCAAAATCAAGCAGCATGCGGATTTGGCCCGTTTGTCACAGCAATTGTCACAAATTGTCCTTGATGCGCCCATGTCTGGTGATGATATAATCAAAAAGAAAGTGAATGAAGCGTCATTGATGGACTACTTTGACTTCATGAATTTTGGTCCTTTGATGCGCCGTCAATTGATGGAAGCTGCACAGACATGACACACGAAAAAAAACGCATCTTGATCGTCGATGACGAGCCAGATATCCTGCAATTACTCGAAATTTCTTTGGGCCGGATGGGCTTGGCTGTTCACAAAGCCGAAAACGTCGGCGCCGCCAAATACCAGTTGGAAAAAACCAGTTTCCATTTGTGTTTGACTGACTTTAAATTACCCGATGGAACCGGCATCGAATTGGTTGAACACATTGCCAACAATTACCCCGCCACCCCGGTGGCAGTGATCACGGCTTTTGGCACCATCAACCATGCGGTTGAAGCTTTGAAACAAGGGGCTTTCGATTTCATCACCAAACCCATCAGTTTGGACACCTTGCGACAACTGGTGATCAATGGCCTCAAACAAGTCGATGCCCAACAAGCCGATGATGATTTTGAACCCCAATTGTTCAAATCCACCACCAACTACTTCCAGGACATCAACCGATCCATTGAGTCATTTGCCAGCAACCATGCGCCGGTGTTGATTTATGGAGACCCAGGAACCTGGAAAGAAAAAATTGCCAACATGATTCATGCCAACAGCGCTTTGCGTGAATTCATATTCAAGGTCATCGACTGTTCTCAAGACAACGTTGACCTCAAGCCGGCTGAAAAAGGGACCACTTATTACAAAGGTGTCGAGCATTTACACAGCGGACAGCAAGGCATTTTGTTGGAAACGCTGAAATCGTTGAATGAGCAACAACGCCTACTGGCCAGCACCTCCTGGCGTGAAGAGGAATTCAAACAGTCGCAAGCCATCAAGAAGTCATTGATTCGGCATTTGACGGTCGGTGAAATCCAAACCACACCGCTGCTGAGGCGGAAAAATGACTTGGTTGAATTGAGCAAGGAAGTCTTGGATCAATTGGCCCATGCTTGGAACAAACTGCCTTGTAAAATCCACCCTTCGGCCATGGCGAAGTTAAAAAGTTACGATTTTCCAGGCAACATCAAAGAACTGGACCACATCCTGTCTAAAGCCGCAGTCAATTGCCAAAACCAATTGATCCGTGAAGAAGACATCGACTTGTCAGGCACCGGTTACCAACCATCCATCACCAAAGAGCACAACCTGGACCAATACATCGAAGAAATTGAAATCAGAGAAATTTCTAATGCTTTGGCAAAAACCAAGAACAACAAAACCAAGGCCGCTGAATTGCTGGGCATCAGTTTCCGCGCCTTGCGCTATAAAATCAAAAAGCTGGGCATCGAAAAGGTCGAAGACTGAAACCGAAGCACTGTCAACAAAAAAAGCGAGGTCATGCCTCGCTTTTTTGGCATTGAAAAGGTCAATTTTTATTTTTTGTGTTCAACCACTACATCGGTGTAAATGCCACCACGGACATTGAACTTCATGGTGATTTTCATCCAGCGCGGATCGGTGGCTGCCACCAAATGATCAATGATTTCATTGGTCACGGCTTCATGAAAAGCGCCCCTTTCTCGAAACGTCCACATGTACATTTTCAATGATTTCAACTCAACGCATTTTTCATCTGGCGTGTATTCCAGTTTGATGGTGGCGAAATCAGGCTGACCTGTTTTTGGACACAGGCAGGTGAATTCAGGGATGTCAATGATGATGGTATAATCCCTTTCTGGATTTGGGTTAGGAAAAACTTCTAAATCGCTGCTGGGTCTTGTTGTCATGACGGTTTTCGAGTAAAAATAAAGGGCGGAACAATACCCAAATTATAAACAAATAGCAAGCCTACCGGACAAAACTGGCCTGGCTCAAGAAAAAAAAGCGGAATGGAACATCCATGCGACTATCAAAAATCAAAATAGCAGGATTCAAATCATTTGTTGACCCCACTGAAGTGTTGCTGCCGAGCAACCTGATCGGCGTGGTCGGCCCCAATGGTTGTGGCAAATCCAACATCATCGACGCGGTGCGCTGGGTGATGGGTGAAACTTCAGCCAAAATGCTGCGTGGTGCCTCGATGACCGATGTGATTTTTTCAGGCTCGGCATCCAGAAAACCCGTCGGCATGGCGACCGTGGAATTGATTTTTGACAACTCGGATGGGCAAATTGGCGGTGAATACGCCAACTACAATGAAATTTCTGTCAAAAGGCAAGTCAATCGCGACGCCCAGTCGGCTTATTATTTGAACGGCAACAAATGCCGCAAAAAAGACATTGTGGATTTGTTTTTAGGTACCGGCCTGGGGCCCAGGTCCTATTCCATCATCGAACAGGGCATGATTTCCAACATCGTTGAATCCAAACCCGAAGACTTGCGGGGTTACATTGAAGAGGCCGCCGGAGTTTCAAAATACCGTGACCGCCGCCGTGAAACCGAGCGGCGCATCAAACGAACACGGGAAAACCTGGAACGTTTGGATGATTTGCGCACCGAAGTGGGCAAACACATCCAACATCTACAACGCCAAGCCAAGAACGCAGAGCGTTACAAAAAACTGAAAGAACAATACAAAGACGTCCGTGCCGAAGTCCTGGCCCTGCGCTGGCACCAATGGAATGAACAAGCCGAAAACAGCCAGCGCCAAGTGACCCAGCTGCAAACCGCCCTGGAACAAGCCAGGGCTGGCCAAACCGACGGTGAAAAAAACCTCGAAGCGACGCGGGCTGCACACCAAACCTTGGTCGACGACAGCAACAGCACGCAAGAAAAGCTCTACCACATCAATGCCGAAATCGGCAAAATTGAACAGGCCATAGCCCATTCAAAAGCCTTGTCAGAGCGACACAAACGCGACTTGGAACAAACCGAAGCCGGCATCACCCAAGCCAAGGAACAAATCGAACAAGACCAAATCCAGTTTGAAGAACAACAACTGTCAATCGAGTCACTCACACCTGAGCTGGAAACGCTGGAGCTGCAACTGGAAGAGGTGCAAAACCTCCACCAAGAAACCGAATCTCAAATGGAGGACTGGCGCCGGCTTTGGGAGAAAAATGCGGCTGAATTGAGCGAAAAAAACCGCATCGCCGAAGTCGAAAGGACCCGCATTCAATCCTTAGAACAACAGGTCATGCGCTCATCCGAACGTTTACAAATGGTGCTGCCCACAGATGACGACGGTGAAGCGGCACAATTACAAGCCGACTTGGAACACATTGAGGAACAAAACGAACTGCAGCAAAGCAAACACGAGTCTTTGGAAGAAGCGCTGCTGGAAGCCAAAGAAGCACTGCAAAACAACGACGATCAAATCCAGCAACAGCGCCAGCACATCAACACCTTACAGGAACGCTTACACCAAGCCAAGGGGCGACGAGGCTCTTTGCTGGCATTACAGCAGGCCGCTCAAGCCAAAGACAACCCCGAGTTAAAAACCTGGCTTCACAACAACCCGCACTTACACAAAGAACGCTTGGCTGAATTGATTGAAGTCGAAGCAGGCTGGGAACTGGCCGTCGAAACCGTCTTGCAAGACAGGTTGCAGTCACTGGTGACCAACCAAAACGATTGGCAGCAGGTGATGGCGGATTGGGCCTTCGGTTCTGCCACCGCCATACAATCCAACCGCGGCGGTTTAAACGCACAAGCTGGCACCTTGGCTGAATGTGTCAAAGCGCCTGATGCGGTGTTGGACTGGTTCAACAGCATCCGCATTTGCAATGATTTGGAGCAGGCGCAATCGTTGGCAGCGCAATTGGCTCCGGGTGAGTCTTTGGTGACGCCACAAGGGCATTGGCTCAATGCGCATTGGCTCCACATCAACCAAGGCCAACACGAAGACAGCTTTTTGCTGCGCCAGAAAGAGCTGAAACAATTGGAATCCGACATTGAAGCCGATGAGTTGGCGCTGGAAACCGCCCAGTCTGCCCTCGAATCTGCCAAAGCCGAGCGCATCAAGCAACAAGGACAACACGAACAGCTGCAACTGGATGTCAACATGTCGCACCGCAAATTGTCGGAACTCAATGGCCTGTTGATCAACAAACAGCAAATGATTGAGCAGCTCAAGAAACAAGCCGAGCAAAAGTCCGCAGAATCGGTACAGATCCGCGAAGCCTTGGCGCAAGATGAAGCCGCCATCAAAGCCGCCCGGGGCACACTGGAACAGGCCATGAACGACATCGCAGCCTTGGAAACCAACAAACTGGAATTGCAGCAGCAACAACAAGGCATCCAAGGCCAGTACCAACAATCCAAAGCCCAACTGAACGATTCCTCCAACCGCTTTTATCAACAAAAAATCGGCCTTTCCGCCCACCAAAACAAAGCCGCTGCTTTGCAACAGGGCATGGCAAGAACCCAAGACAACTTGGCCCAATTGACGGCCCGCAAAGACCAACTTTTGCAGCAAATGAGCCAAGACATGGACCCCATGACAGGCAAACAGTCAGATTTGGAGCAACTCATCACGGACCGCATTGCCACCGAAAAAATCCGCGACGAGAAACGCCAGTCAGTCGCTGAATCTCAACAGGCATTGGACGCCTTGGAACGGGCCAGGAGTGACCACCAATCTCGCATTGATGAAGCCCGATCCTCATTGGAACAGGCCAACCTGACAGCCCAATCCAACCAGATGAAAGCGACCGGTTTTCATGAGCAATTACAAGACCAAGGCTACCACGCCGCCCAAATGATTGAAGACATGAGTGAAGCCGGCACCTTGGGCCAAGACATCAACCGCCAGGTCGAAGACAAAGAAGAACAGGTGGAACGATTGAACCGGAGCATCGTCCGTTTGGAGCCGGTCAATTTGGCCGCGATTGAAGAATTCGACGAGGAGTCCAAACGCAAAGCTTACTTGGATGAGCAGAACGAGGATTTGGAGGCGGCACTGCATACCTTGGAAGCCGCGATTGCCAAAATCGACAAAGACACGCGCACCCTGTTCAAAGAAACTTTTGAAACCGTCAACGCCAACATCAAGCAACTGTTCCCTCGCCTGTTTGGCGGTGGCCATGCCTACTTGGAACTGACCGGCAATGACTTGCTCACCACCGGTGTCGCCATCATGGCCCGACCACCGGGCAAACGGGTGTCATCGATCCAACTGCTCTCTGGTGGTGAAAAAGCCTTGACTGCGGTGTCTTTGGTTTTTGCCATTTTCAACCTCAATCCAGCGCCGTTTTGTATGTTGGACGAGGTCGATGCGCCATTGGATGATGCCAATGTCAGCCGCTTTTCAGCCATGGTGGCCGAAATGTCTGAGAAGGTGCAGTTTTTGTTCGTCTCGCACAACAAAGTGACCATGGAAATCGCCCACCAGTTGATGGGTGTGACCATGCGCGAAGCCGGCGTTTCTCGACTGGTCAGCGTGGATTTGGCCGAAGCGGAGCAAATGGCTCAAGCCTGATGCAGCGCTGCACGGTCTGCCTAACGCCTTCAACAAGAGCCTTGTGTGTGGCCTGCCATGATTTGATGATCCAACCTGACTTTGCCTGCACCCAATGTGGCAAACCCTTAACCACAATGGATGCCAAACACTGCGGTGAATGCATGGCGAGTCCACCCCCATTTGATGCCGTGGTCTGTGCCAGTTTGTACCAATACCCCATGGACCATTGGGTGCACCAGCTGAAATTCGGTGACCGGCTCAGCGCCGCTGCGGTGATGGCCGAAGCCTTGCTACCGGCATTGAGCCAGGTGCCAAAACATTGGCCTCTGATACCCGTCCCTTTGCATCCCAAGCGCCTACTGACCCGAGGTTATAACCAAGCCACAGAGGTGGCCAAAATCATCGCCAAACACCAGCACAGGCCATTACTCGAGGGCCTGTTGATTCGCAACAAAGCCACCCAAATGCAAGCCGAATTGAAAGAGAAGCAACGCCAGGCCAATGTCGCAGGTGCTTTCAGCTGCCCGCACACCATCGACCACCCCAACGTGTTGCTGATTGACGACGTGATGACCACCGGTCAAACCCTGCGCGCCTGCGCCAAAACCTTAAAGAAAAGTGGCGCTCAAAGTGTCACCGCGGTGGTTTTTGCCCGCTCAAAGGGTTGATGTCAATCCCCTGTCATCTTTATTGATATAATTGTCGGTCAATAATAAAAGGTGAAACATGCACAACAAACTCCTCATCATCGCGCTGACTACTATGATGACAGCCACCGTGAACGCAGAAACCACACCGACGGGGGCTGACCCCAGCTTGCGCCTGGTCAAAAGCGACGGCGGCATCGTCGCCGGACTGGATCGCGTGGTCACTTATTCCCTGATTTATCACAATGACGGCATCGGCCAAGCCACAGGCGTCACTTTGTCTGAAACCGTGCCCGATTACACCACATTCTACCCTCCAGGCAGTTCACCCGGCTGGCAATGTGTACCCAATAACCAAGCCGGCTCACAATGCACATTGGACCTCGGAATTTTGAATGGTCAAGACAAAGGCAGTGCCTTCTTTGCCGTCCAGACCGATGCGAGCATCACTGACCCCATCACTGAACTGTCCAACACGGCCACTTTGAGTGCCAGCAACGCACCTTCACCAGCTTCTGACACCGTGGTAACGCCGTTAGATCGATTCCGGCCTTATTTAAGTGACCTTCGGGATACATCCAATAACCATTACATCAATGCTTGCCAGCAACACGATCAATCCATCGACCAGTTATTGCTTGAAATCAGTGACGACCAAAACAACATCGAAGGCTTGAATGATCCTGACAATTATCTACTGATTAACATGAACTCAGAACAGGAATTATATTTTGTCAGTTGTGCAGACCCCTTTTTTTTCCACACTGTGATTGACATCGCTCAAGTCTCTGTATCAGACAACAGCACCCAGCCCCAAATAACCCTGGGTTTTAACGAGCCTTTGCCAAAAGGGTTTTATGCTTTGGCAATGTGTGAGGGCATCACCGATGCGGCTGGGAACGCACTGCATCCAGGCGTAGAAAACCACCAAGGCAGAGATGGTGTTATCAGGTTATTCCGAATCGAACCCAACAACCTCTTCCACAACGCGTATGTGGATTGGTGCTTCCCAGGCAATTTTGATCCGCCTCCTTGGTGGCAAAAAGAAGGCACAGGCCGAGTTTCAAGGGAATACCAGGACTACAACAGCTCAATTTTATCTCAAAGTTTTGGAGCCGTTAGTTATGACGGGTCTGCCATCGGTGTTTCGCAATGCAGAGAAATCAACAGCGATTGGCCATACCGGATAGGGGCACAAGTCAGGGGTGATTTCCCTCAGACTGAAGACGGCACCTTAACCATAAAGTGTGACTATTCAAGCCATCAATATTGTGATGATGTGATTTCAAGCCATTCGGCTGAAATGACTCAGTCAACATACGGCGGCTGGAAGCGGTATGAAAGTATATTGAGGTCTGATCCTGCTGCAGTGGCTGCTCGGTGTGGCATCACAGTCAGCAATGCATCAGAACCCGTGCGGGTTTACATGGACGAATTCTACTGGCAAGACGCCGATTTGATTTTTGATGGTGGTTTTGAAAACAGCGATTGAACGCTTGAAAGCACACAAAAATTGGCCGCAGTGACAAATAAACCTGCGCGCCTGCGCCAAAACCTTAAAGAAAAGTGGCGCTCAAAGGGTTGATGTCAATCCCTTGTCACATTTGCTGATATAATGATTGGTCAAATTAAAAAAGGGTGGACACATGTATAACAGAAAATACTTCGTATTGGCACTGCTGTTTTTGGCCGTGCCTGTCATGGCTCAAGAAATTTACGGTGTTTTTGGCTTACCCAGCCCCAACATCGGTCATCGCCAGGTCGGCACCATTGATCAAAGCAATGGCACCATCTCTTTGTTGGGCACCAACACTTCCGTCGAAACCGGCACTTTGGCCATGACCACGGGCGCCACAGCCTTGAACGTCAATGGCAACCGTTCCTATTTCATTGCCCGCAACGCCAGTAACGAGGACCGCATTTACACGGTTGATCTGGACACAGGCGCCACTGTCACCAATCCCATACTGACTGCCGGATACACCACCAGCAACAACTGGGGAGTTTGGTATGACGAACCCAATGGGGTGTTGTACGGTTTGTTTGACCGGGGTGTCAACATCGAAATTGCCACCATCGATACCACAACCGGTACCGTCACACCACACCACAGCAACTTGGGCGCCAATGGTTTGGCCCTGGGTTCGGGCTTGATGTCAGGTGATGCCGCTGGCAACCGCATTTTTGTCATCATTGAAGCCAGCTTGTACGTGGTGGACACCAGCAACACCGACACCCATTACGAGTTGTTGCTGGAAGATTTTTGGGAAGAATACACGCCCAGCAACTTGTTTGGCGTGGAATGGGACAGCAACAGCCAAGCCCTTTGGCTGATGTACAACCCCGGTGGCGGTGCCAGAAAGGTCATCGGATGGAACACCATCGAAGACGGTGGTGAACCACAGCTGGTTGAAGACATCGAACTGGAGTTTGGTGACCCCATCACCACGGCATCGGGCTTGACCACATTTGACAGCCAAACCCGTCAATTTTTCTTTATCGGTCGTCCCAATGGTGGTGCTTGGAGTATGTTTTCAGTCATCACAGACCCAAACAACATCGGTTACACCATCACCAACATCGAACAACCCAGCGTGGTGCAAACCAATGGCTACCAAGGCATCGAAGTCCTGCCTGGTCCACAGCTGAGCATGAGCAAGACTGACGGAGACGTCAGTGCCATTCCCGGTGACACCATCACTTACACTTTGGATTACAGCAATGCACCGGGAACGGGTGCCACCACCGGTTTGACCATCACCGAAACCGTACCCAACAACACCACATTTTTACCCGGAAGCAGCACCGCAGACTGGTCCTGTGTGCCCGATAACAATGTCGGCAGTGTGTGTACATTGACCCCAGCACAGTTGCCCCCCGGCGGCAATGGGCAAGCCACATTTGCTGTTCAAGTGGTCAGCCATGTCACTGCTGGCACCACCCAAATCAGCAACACCGCATCCATCACTGCCAACAACACCGCCGATGTCATACCGGCCAGCGATGACACCCCCATCACTGCAGCTGCGACCTTGTCTCTGATTAAGACCGACGGCGATGTCACCAACACGGCACCTGGAGACAGCATCACTTACAGTCTGGAATTAACCAACACAGGTAATGAAATAGCAGATCAAACTGTGATCACAGAAACAGTCCCAGTTTCAACTGTATTCAATGCCGCAGCCAGTTTCCCACTGTGGAATTGTGCTGATGTGGTTGCCGGGTCACTTTGTACCTTACAAGTCGGCTCTCTAGGCGGTTCCGTCTTGCAACCGATTGATTTTGTCGTAGACGTCATACCATCGGTGCCTGCAGGCACCACAGAAATCAGCAACCAAGCCAGTGCCCAAGCCAACAACGCACCCCAGGTCATGGCAGCAGACACCACGCCCATCGTCTCAGCCGCATTTCTGTCTTTGACCAAAGACGACGGTGGTGCCAGCATCGAACCAGGGCAAAGCGTCATTTACACCTTGAACTACGGCAACAGCGGCAACCAAGACGCTGCCAATGTGGTCATTCAAGAGACCATCCTTGACCAAACGACGTTTGATGCCGCCAACAGCAGTCCAGGCTGGGTTTGTGTGGTCAATGATTGCAACCTCGATTTGGGCACATTGGCGGGTGGCTCCAGCGGGTCTGTGGACTTTGCTTTGTCACTGAATGATCCTGTGGATGCCCTGATCACCGAACTCGACAACAACGCGACAATCACCGCAGACAATGCAGCCGATGTGCCCGCCAATGACACCACACCCGTGGTCGCCGCACCCAGCATGCGTTTGGTCAAATCCGACGGTGGCATCATGGCCGGTCTCGACCGTGTGATCAACTACACCCTGATTTACTTCAATGACGGCAACCGAGAAGCCACTTCAGCTACCCTGACCGAAACGGTGCCCGATTACACCACATTTTATCCACCCGGCAGTTCACCCGGTTGGCAATGTGTACCCGATCACCAAGCCGGTTCACAATGCACCTTGGATTTGGCCTCACTCAATGGCCACGAAAAAGGCAATGCCTTCTTCGCTGTCCGAACCGATGATTATATCTTTGACCCCATCACTGAATTGTCCAACACCGCCACATTGGATGCCAGCAACGCGCCTTCACCGGATTCAGACACTGTGCTGACGCCGATAGACAGAATCAAACCAAGGCTATCTCATGTGAAAGATAATTCAGCTGACAATATAATCCCCCAATGTTGGCAGTACGGCTTGACAACCAACCAACTGAAAGTCACTTTACATGACGATCAAGCAGGTTTTGAAGGCCTTGGTGACATCAACAATTACGCTTTAGTGAATGCAGGGGATGACAGTGACATCCAGACTTTATCATGTGATTTACAATTGGCGGATGACACACCAGTCCCAATCACTCAAGTGACTGTATTGAATAACAGCGATACGCCAGAAATAGTGCTCGATCTTGGTGTCAGTATTGAGTCAGGCGTATATGCATTGCTACTTTGTGATGGTATAACAGACATTGCAGGGAACAATTTTTACCTTGGTGACAGTTACTACTGGGACAACGACCATTTGATCCACCCTTTCCGGATAGATTTAGAAAATTTGTTTGAATATGCTTATTTTGACGAATGTGGACCCATTGGCATGGATCCCCCTCCACCACTTGGGCAGTGGCAATTAGAAGGCGACATGAATGCTTCATTTAGTAGAGACTCAGATGTTGATTTTAACGATGCTTTTATTTCACAAAGCATGAAACTCAGCAGTCCCAATGGCAGCGATGTAGGCGCTTCACAGTGTCACGATGTGAACAGTGGTTGGCCGTATCGGGTCGGTACACAGGTTCTCAGTGATTTAAGTCAAACTTCGGATGGGACACTGACGATTCAGTGTGACTCTTCTAGCCAGGCTGATTGCAGCGATGTGATTGCCAGTGATTCCGTTGAATTGACTCAGGCAGCCATGCCCGGCATTTGGCAACCTCATGAAGGCATCCTTTGGACCGATCCAGCGGCTGTGGCAGCGAGGTGCAGTGTCAAAGTGAGCAATGCCACCGAACCCGTGATGATTCATATGGACGAGTTCTATTGGCAAGATGCTGATTCGATATTTGAAGACGGATTTGATGGCAGCGATTGATTGCCCACTGCAGGGCACAAAAAAGGGCGATCGATTCGCCCTTTTTTGTTTCGGTTTCTTGAACCAATCAAAGATTGATTCTAATGCCGTTACGGCAAAATGATTTCGGCATCGAAACCATCTTTGAAGATCAAGTCGGTGTAGGCCACTGACTCGGCTTCGACAGAACCGATGTCGCAGCGGTCATCGCCGTCGTTGTCACCGTCCCACGGGCGAATGAAATTGCGCTGATCACGCACATTGAATTCGCAATTGACAGGCTCTCCCGCGTCGATGGCGACACTGCCTGCAGCCGGTAAATGACTCAGGGTCAATCCGCCGTTGTCAGCGAGGTTGGTGTCAATCACCGCATTGACGGCACCAGCTGGCACAATGTCTGTGATGTTCAAGGTGAAACCTGTGGTTCCTGAGGTGCTATTTTGTCCAAACACATTGTGGCTTGTGCTGAATCCTTGCGGCAAATCGACCACCATTTCAGCAGCATTGCCGCCGCCACCTTCAACACCAGAAGCCTCAAAAGAAATGTTGAACAATGTACTGTTCGAAGCATTGGGGGCTGGAGGTGGTGGAGGGGTCAGCACATTACCAGAAACAATGTTATGCGAAAAGTGGCTGCTCACAGAACCCAAGTCATAAATGCCTCCGGCACCACCCCCTGAATTGTTGGTGATGGTGTTGTGGGTAATCAAGCCTGAATTCGACTGCAAAAGCATGCCACCCACTGTAGCACCACTGTTGCCGCTTATGGTGTTGTTACTGAGCACCATGTTTTGGCTGCCCACAATCTGACCGGCACCCAATTGAACACCGTTGTTGTTGGTGATCAAACTGTTTTTCATTTCAAACTCAAAAGTGGCCGATGCCAGGATGCCCGCAGCGAAACTTGGAATCAATGAAGATCCCGTGTTGTTGGTGATGGTGGCGTTATGCATGCCACTGTTGTGACTCAAAACCCAAATCACACCCACCGAATCGTTGTTAGTAATGGTTGAATTGAACACTTGCAATTCACTGCCATACCAGGAAGCCACGGCAGATAAACCGGCATTGGCACCTGTGATGGTGGTGTCATTCAATATCAATCCATTGCCATCGGCCACTTGCAGCAGGTTGAAGTCCTCTGCTGATCCTGTGTCACGTTCAATCGTTGAGCCGTTGCCATTAATGACCACACCACTTCTGACTAATGGGAGACCTGCGTCCAGCTGGTACGATTGGAGCATGTATGATTCAACAATGCCTGTACTGGTGTGGGTGCTGCCTTGTGGCAAATCAATGATGTCATGGCCTTTGCCAGGTTGACAGCCACCGACACTGGCGTCGTTGTTGGCCGAGATCAAGGCATTGTGCAAAGTACATCCGCCACCCACAGTGATCGGCATCGAGTGTTCAAAGGCACCGGCATCACAAATGAAGCTGCCATCACCGTCACCGTCTATACCCCGGCTTTTGCCTTCCTGATCCAGGAACAAACCCTGAAAACACGATTTCGCCAATCCATCAATCGCCGCACTGCCGTGCTTCAGTGGGTGAACAAAAGTGTTGTTGGTCAAGTTCAATGGATACAGGTTATCAGATGCTGCGTTGCTGAACACCACATCACTGGCACCGATGGGTAAACCGAAGGCATTGGCTTGACCATTTTCACCGATGAAATTGTGGCCGTCTGTGATCACGGAAGCCGGATCTAGGATGTAAGCATTGCTGAATAAGGGTTCATATATACTGGAATTGCCGCTCAAAATGCTGCCTTCTATGGTCATTTGGTGGCCAGGTACCACAAATATGCCCCCAGTATAGCCTTTGTTGTCCGATATGGTGACATGACTCAGGGTGGTGCCATAGTTTAACCCACCGCCTTTGTGCTGTTTGTTTCTCTTGAATATTGACACCCTGCCTGGCGGTGCGGTGCTTTCACCTGCAGCCAAAGCACCAACCAGACTGGCATTGCCGCTGATGGTGCTGTTGACCAGTATAGACTCTGACTCATTCAATAAGACGGTGGCGGGTGGCAGGTAACCGCTCCCTTTGATTTGATCATTCAATATTTGGCGTTTTTCACCCCACAATGGCGGAATGTTCATCATGGTGTTGTTGATGATGCTGCTGTTGTTCACCGACACCAAAGACGCATAGCCATACAAAGCCGAAGGCCAACTAGGGTTGCTTGAAAAGTTACTGTTGATGATTGAATGATTGATGGTCGTTGAGCCATACACAGATGCAATGGCACCGTTGTTGTTGTAAATCTTAGATTGATTGATTTCCAATGTGCCTGCATAGTTCAACACGCCACTGCCGGTTCCCTGACCGTCATTGCCACCAGTTATCGTGACGTTATTCAGAATCAGTGTGCCTCCAGGATTGATTTCAAACACCCTGAACGGATCTGACGTGGTATCTGCAAAGATGGCTTGGCCTTCACCTTCTATGGTGATGTGGCTGTTGGGCGCAATGATGGGCGTGCCGACATAGGTGTTGGTTATGATTGTCGAGGGCACATGTTGCGTAGACAAGGAATGGCGGACCGGGAACAGGCTGGAATTCCCAGGTTTAACCAAGCGAATGACGTCGTCGCCATTCCCTGATGCACAACCCCCAATGGCGGTGTCGGTGTTGGCCGATTCAATCGCATCAATCAATGTACAAATGCTGCCATCGACGTCAATGGTGGCAGCAGTGGCCATGCCACTCATGGCGACCATCAAGCCGGTGAATAATTTGGACCTTTTCTTGATCCACTTTTTTTGTTTCATTGTTTTCCCCAGAGTAATTACCGCTAAACAAAATCACCCCGCTTCACAGCAAAAAAGGTGAATCTTCCACCAATCATTATAGCAAACTCAATGCGTGCCAGAAATACCGTTTTCAAACTATTGTGCTGTATGAACTCACTCATATAACAGCAACAAAGGAAATCATCTTATGTGCCACAAAAAAAGGGCGATTGATTCGCCCTTTTTTGTGTGTGCACTAGTGACTGGATTCAGCTGTAGATGTTTTTCAGTTGTGCAGCCATCCAAGCGGCGTTGTTCA
>JAUHZH010000332.1 GCA_030426065.1 Gammaproteobacteria bacterium | reverse complement strand
GCATAAACAATGGTCTCAGACGCTTCAAAAGGCGGTTTTTTAAAGGGGGAAGGGTACCTGTCACAGCGAAGTTGCTGTGTGAACTGAAGCCAGGATATAGTTGGCTTCAGTGGATGAACCGTTGCCTGAACGGTGATTTTTGCGGGAAAAAGTTCATCAAGAAATGCATTTGGTCAGCGATGATGTGACGACCTTGCAAATAGATGTATTCCGCATAATTGGGCGCAAAAGGAATGGCCAATAATTTCATGTTCGCTTGCAATGGTGTGCGATCGGCTTTGTGGTTGTTGCACCGTTTACACGATGTCACCACGTTTTCCCACACGTCTTTTCCGCCTTGAGAAACGGGCGTCACATGGTCACGAGACAGCATCTTGGGCTCAAACACGTTGCCACAGTACAGGCACAGGTTCTGATCACGTTTGAACAAGGTTGGGTTGTTCAAAGGTGGCACATAGCTGTTCAACTGTTTGTGGAAATGTTGGTTCTTGCCTTTGGTTCCAATGATGGCTGGTATGTCAATGTGACTTTGGATGCCGCTTTGGGCGTTGATTCCGCCGTGAAGACGGGTCAGTGTGGTGCCGAAGGTGTATTGCACCATGTCTAAGGAAATGAGCTTGGCAACTTGCTCTTGGTTCAGCCACTCAAGTGGCATGCCCGTTGCATCGGTTCTGAGGGTCTGATGCGCACCCCGGTGTCTCTTATAAATGTCAATCTCCAAAGGTGGTTTATACAATTAAAAACCACCTTGGCAATGATTGCAAGCGTTGTTACTTAAATTTAACCGCCTTGTGACCGAACCGTCATCCCAGCAGCATCCCGGCCATGGTGGCGGAAAACAGCGAAGCGATGGTGCCGCCTATCAAGGCTTTCATGCCAAATGATGACAAGGTTTTTCTTTGTCCTGGGGCCAGTGACCCGATGCCCCCAACCTGAATGCCAATCGAGGCGAAATTGGCGAAACCACACAGCATGTAAGTGGCCATCAAGATGGATTTGTTGTAAGTCAAATGAATGGCCGAAGCCGTGTCTTTCATGCCGGCGAGGTTTTCGTAACCGACAAATTCTGAAGCAATGATTTTAACGCCCAGCAGTTGTCCCAGTAACGTCATGTCCTCGGTCGCAACGCCAATCAACCACATCAAAGGAGCGAACAAGTGACCGAGTAAGAATTCAAGTGATAACTTGTCATACATGGTGTGAGTTGATATCAAATGATTGAAATTATTTTCAATCAAAGTGATTTCTTCCTCTGAAAGGTACAGGTTGACTTTGTCATAAATAAATAAGCCAAGTATTGAAACCAAAACGCCCAATGCAGTTGATTTCAAAATGTGGATTCGCCAGCTTGTTTTGGTCAGTCCCAATACGATGGCCGATGAGAACAGCGCAATGAACAAAAGCCTTTGAACATTTACAAAATCACCAAATGCGGATAAAGAATAGTTGACCATGGCCAGGAAGGCAAAAAAGACTAATAACATGGCACCGACGTTCATGGCCAGTTTCAGGCCCTCCGTGGTGCCGTTGGCCAAAGCGTCAAGGAAATTGGATCCAACTGACTCATTGCTGATTTCGATGTTCGAATTGATTTTTTCGGTTTGTGGGTACAGCATTTTAGCAACCACAATGGCGCCAGGGGCTGCCATCACCGATGCGGCCAACAAGTGCTTGGCATAAAACAATTGCATGTCCTTGTCTTCGCCGCCCAAGAAACCCACATAAGCTGCCAAAACGCCGCCTGCGACCGTCGCCATACCACCAATCATCACCAGCAAGATTTCTGACTTGTTCATCTTCTCCAAGTACTTTTTAATCATCAAGGGGGCTTCGGTTTGGCCAAGGAAGATGTTGCCAGCCACCGACAAGCTTTCAGCACCTGAAATTTTCAAAGCTTTGGTCAACAACCAGGCCAGGCCACTGACGATTTTTTGGATGATGCCCATGTAAAAAAGGACCGAAGTCAGGGCCGAGAAAAAAATGATGGTGGGCAAAATCATTACGGCGAAGTTGATCAGGGGTGATTCAATTTCACCACTGCCGAACGAACGGAAAAGGAAATTGGTGCCCTCTTTGGTGAATTCCATGATGTTGATAAAGAATTTACCAATGGTGTCGAAAATGGCGCCAACAAAAGGCACATACAAAATACCTATGGCCAGAATCAATTGGATCGACAGGCCAATGCCCACCACTTTCCAACTGATGGCTTTGCGGTTACTGGAAAAAGCGTAGGCCAATGCCAACAATGTCAGCATGCCAATGGCACCACGAACCATGGATTCCAGCGAAAAGCCGGCCGAAGGGATGATTTCAGTCATAACATTTCCTTATATGAACCAGTGAATTATAAAGGACTGGTTAAAACAAAGGGCGCAAAAATTTGAGTCATGGCAGTCCATGCAAATGGAACAGGACTTTTGGGACAAGACTGGATGGGTAAATTGCGGTAAAATTTTTATAACATGTTGATGTTTTTAAAAGACCTGTTGATGATCAAAGACCGTGAATTGGGACGCGAGTTGGTGGCGGATACTTTGGCCAACAACCCGCCGGCCAAAGCATCACTGAACAGAATGGCGAGGAGACGCAACCGCCGCAAAGGCTTCAAAAGCAGAAACACAACAGAACTCAAAACCAAGGTCAAATGATGATGCCCGCTTGCCTGAGGACTTGGTCGGTTGGTATCATGGTTTCATGCAAGCACCCAGCCGAGACATCATCCAAACACTGCGCACGGTACACCAAAATCAAACGCAGCTGAACCTGATGGCCGATCAGAAGGCCAACATTTTGATTGGTACTTTGGTGCTGGTTTTCACATTGGCTTTGACGCAGTTGTTGAAGGTGGAGGCTTTGACGCTTCAGCAACTGACCCCTTTTTTGCTTTTTTTGGCATGTGAGTTGGTGGCTTTGGTTTTGACCAGTTTGGTTTTGATTCCGAAAAACATCAGCGGTTTGATCAATGCCGACATTGCCCACATGCCGAATCCATTCTTCTTTGGGTTTTTCACCCGCTACAGCGAATCTGATTATCAGGAGCACTTGTCAAAAGTTTTGGTGGACGATGCTTGTGTAGTGTCCTGAACTTGGATAGGTTATCAGAAGTCATCAAATGCGCCAAGACA
>JAUHZH010000331.1 GCA_030426065.1 Gammaproteobacteria bacterium | reverse complement strand
GCCAACAATTGGCCACCGAAGTCATCGATTCTGCCGGTTTCTTGCCACAACTCCTTGGGCTGAACGGCAGGCATCAACATCTCCAAAGCACCAGAAGTATTCATTTCTTCACGGATGATGTGCTCCACTTTCTGAAGCACACGCAGCCCCAAGGGAGACCAAGTGTACAAACCCGCACCCAACTTGCGGATCAAGCCCGCGCGAATCATTAGCTGATGTGAAATGATTTCAGCGTCTTGTGGCGTTTCTTTTCGTGTGACGATGTGAAAGTGTGTGGTTTTCATGACCTCAACAACCTGCAGCTTTAAAAAGCGTGTATCTTAACCGAAATTCAAAAGAAACACACACGACCTATTGTGGCGCACCGCAATATGAACCAAGTGCCAAAGTGCTCAACACCTCCCTTGTTCCATCGGGTTTCAATGTTTCAAAACCATTGGTGTGACTGTTGCTGATTTGTTCTTGGCCCCAAGCTTGAATCGCAGGTACTTGGCTCCCATCAAAAAAACCACTGCCACCAAAACCTTGGTCCAGTTGATGATTTGCATTGCCTGAATCATCAACGCCACCAACATCATTGATGGTAAACCACACCGGCGTGGCCAAACCATCATTCAAGATCAATTGTCCTTGCGTATCTCGCTGGTAAGTAAAATCAGCACCAAACACTCGTAAGGCGCTGTCCCTCAAAAAACTGAACTGCAAACGCCCCTCAGCCGGCTCATTCTCTGCCACCAGGGTTTGTCCTTGAACATGGCAAAAATCACGCCTGTGTTGATCAATCGGCACCAACGGTTGCACCGTGATGCTTTTGTTGGAACCAAAATAGGGGCTGTTTCGATAAAAATTGGGATCAAAAAATGCAGGATTTTCGAGCAAAGACTGGGCCTGATTCATGGCCGCTTCACTGAAATCAAAAGCATAGTTGACGCGATCCGGAACCAAATCACCCGCATCATCATATGCCCTTGACTTGACGGCAACACCGATCACGCGATTGGTGCTGTTATCGTCACTCAAGTCACCTGTTGGCATCAGAACCGGGAATGTGATTTGGTCACCCGATGCCGGGTGGTTACTTTGCATGGTCAACCACATTTGTTTACCTGATGGCGTGTAGGTAAAGATCGCTTCAAAGTTGACCAACTGTGGTGAGTCGCTGCCTGGGTTTTGCACCAAGGTTTTGGTGAAAATTCCTTGATAAGGAGCATCCGGGTCATACCAGGCGTTGTCCATGATGTGTGATGGAAAATGTGGATTTTCTTTGTGTAAACTCGGCCTGGCATACAAGTAATAGACGTCTTGCCCGCCAGTAAACGTCGCGGCATAGGCAATGTGCGCACCGCCGTTGTCTGAAACCACATCGATGTAGTCACCGAGTTTTTGCTGAACAGGGTAGCCCAGAAAATGGTTGAACGATTGGCTGATGGCTTGCTCTTTCGAAAATGTCACACCGCCATCATAAGAATAGCTGTAGTACAAACTTGACCACCGCGGTAAGGCCAAAGATTCATCCACCCGGGTGTCATACCAAACCAAATCAATCCGCCCATTGGGAGCCACACCCATGGTGCCAAACCACTGAAAATTACGTATGGAATCATCGCTGTTGATTTTGCGAAAGGGTTCAAAACTCGACCCGCCATCGGTGCTGCGCAGAAAAAACACATCCAAAGGATCACTGTTCAAATGGCTTTTGATTGACGAAAAGACGTAAACATGTCCACGGGTTGAGCGTTCCGATCGATCAGTGGCAACCCACATCTGACCCAGCAACCCAACAGGGTTGATCTCTCCAATGGCCAAAGACCCACCCAAGTTCAATGGGGTGATTTGTTGGAAGTCCGGAAACAAGGCCGATGTCGAATTGTTCGACCTCAATAAATACGGACTGGCCAAATGCGGCGCGTCACCATCCACCCCAACCACATACACTTCAGAATCAAACCCGACAGCCACGGTACCGAATATGGGCTTGTTGGGTATTTCTTCTGGCAAACTGAAACTCATGCCATTGTCGGTGGAGTAATTGAATGTTTTGGGGAAATGCTGGTTCCCAGCCACATTCCATGCAGCATAGAAATGACCCCGGCTGTTGTTTTGAGTGTTATCTATGGCATACCAACTTTTGTCTCCCCCATAAACGAAAGTCTTGTCAAACCAATGTTGACCACCGTTAACTGAGCGCCATTGATCAATGTCAAATTGGGGGTTGTTACCGGTTCGATTGGTCACAGCCAATGACTGGTAATAAAACACACCATCACCGTCCGAAGCCAACACTGGATCAGAGCGAAAAACACCCGGTTCAATGGGCCCGTTGTTGTGCCATGTGTGACCTCCATCATCAGAATACGCCACGCCGGCTTCTCGGAAATCACTCAAGATGTTGCCAAATTGGCGCCAGCCGATCGCGATTTGTCTGGGATTGTTGGGGTTCACTGCCAAGGAAGGTTCATTGGCGGCATCTCCCAGGATATTGTTACCGTTGGCATCAACGTTGACTTGTTGACTGATGAAAATACCCCACTCGCTGCTCACTTTGGGTGATGTTTGCTTGGCATTTTCAACCGCTTGGCTGCGTGGCTCAGCACCCCAGGCTTCATGGGGTTGGCGTTGTGCCGAACCATGAAAAGTGATGAGGAGCAGCGAAGCTGCAAAGGCCTTGGTTTTTAATCGGCTCAAGCTCATCCTCAGCGCTTGTCTAATATGGCCCTGCGTGAACGGCTGGGAAGCTCACGCCGGCTGCTTACTTTTTTGACGCTTGGTGCATGTAAAAAGTGACTTTTTTGGTTTTTTTGGTGATTCGGCTGCTTCCCTTCATCCCCAATTGGCCGTAGATGTTGTGCTCACCCCGATAGATGTTTTCAAAAGTTTGGGTGGCTTTTCGGTTGGCTGGCATGGCCTTGCCATCGATGACGTATTGCACATCATGAGTCTCCAGCAACATCGGATCCACTTGCATGGACGCGGTGAGCTTCAAACCAGTGCCCCAAATGTTCTCTTCTGATTTGGGCTTGGTTAACTTGACCGCATCGACCATTTCTTGGAACGTCACTTCTTCTGATTCTTCATCAATTTCAGATGATCGCACTGGGCGATCCTTGACTTCCAAGCTCGGCACCACCGTGAC
>JAUHZH010000330.1 GCA_030426065.1 Gammaproteobacteria bacterium | reverse complement strand
CCCTGCGGCCTTCTCTACACATCCCAACAAGCATGTCATTGACTTTAAATGGCCAATCGGCATTTGGCATACATCCGGCTGCGACCGGCTTAAGGAATTTGTTCAATACCAACAAAATGGCTGTGGTCCATGCGACCGGATTGATTGAAGCCAATCGGAGCCACTTTGAAGCCACGCGCTATTTAGAATTAGGTGTGGCTGGTGCTTCTGGGGCAAGCAGTGGTTGGCTGACAAGGTACTTTGAATCATCTAACTTTCCGCCGAATGCCTTTGTGCCTTCGTTGGTACCCGATTACGGGACAACCGATGCAGTGCTCGCTGACAACAGCACTTTGGTGATGGCCAACCCACAAGATTTTGCATTACAGGCGGGTCATTGGGCTTGGGAAGATGAGGTGCAAGACACTTTATTTGCCATCAACAGTGCGGCAGACACGGTTGAGAAAAGGGCGGCTTATCAAGCATTGAACGCATCGAACATTGTACAAGGCATCGATTGGGGCAACTACGTGCCAGGGAACAATGCCACTTATCCTGACAGTTTCATAGGTGATCAATTGCAAGCCGTTGCACAGCTTTACAAAGCCAATGTTGATTTGCAATCGGCTTATGTGCCGACCGGTGGCTGGGATACACACAATGGCCAAGGTACAGACAATGGGATTTTTGCTGATTTGACACAAGATTTGTCTGATGCACTGTATGCATTTTATCGAGATTTGGCAGCGACACATGCAGGGCAATTCACCATTGTGGTGCAGTCAGAATTTGGTCGCAGGGCCTATCAAAATTCTGACAACAGCACCGATCATGGCTATGGCAACCCCATGATGGTCATAGGTGACAATGTGGTACCTGGCTTTCATGGCATATTCCCTGGCTTGTCACAAGGTCAGCTTTTCGAAGGTGATGATTTGGATGTCACTGTGGATTACCGTGATGTGGTCAGTGAAATTTTACTTAAAAGACTCAACAATCCATTTGTGGGTCACATTTTCCCTGGCTACACCGATTACACTGAATTGGGTGTGGTCACAGGAACGGCCTTGGATCCGATATATGACTTTGACACCATTTTTGCATCTGGTTTTGAGTGAAGGGATCGTTATAAAGACCAAAAAAAAGGCGCCATCAGCGCCTTTTTTTATTACAAAAATTTTTGTACGATCATTTGATTTTCCAAGCATCGACCCATTCGACTGAAACGGGAATCAAACCAAATTGGTCGATCAACCGCTGGCCCATGTCTTTGAGGTGAGCGGCACCGTAGAAGATCGCTACTTTTTGGTTTTTGGGGTTGGCGAGTTCACGTTTCAAGACGTGCAACGCTTTTTTGTTGCGTTCGGCTATCAAGGTTGAACCTTCTTGACCTTCCAATGCATCCATGGCATCGTCCATGTTGACCATGTCCATGGCCATCAGGCGTTTCAATTCCGTTTGGGTGTCTCCAGAAAACAAAGCCAGCATCAAACCGCCATTGCTCATGTGACTGGCACCAGACGCTTGTTGAATCATGCCTTCACGCATCAATTTGAATATCATTTGTGTCCACGATTCACCCTTGCGATCCATGCTTTTTCTCATCTCTTGTGGTGTCATGTCCGCATGAACTAAGTTATTGGCCTGGTAGTCAATCACGTCCAATTGGAACGCCAATCCCAGAATGTTTTTCAACCCATTTTGCAACATGGAAACCGGGGAACTTTGGCCGATGGGTTGGTTGCTGGGTACTTGGGCATTTTCAGGCATGACCATTTCAAACAAGACCGAATCGTAAGATTTAAATCGCTCGTTCAAATCAAGGTAATACGCGGCATCCCCCACATGAACAGCACCAATTAAGTCAACATATCCTGTGCTGCCATCCGCTGGAGCATAACGAACGATGGGCATTTGCATCGACTCTTCAGTGGTGGTTTTGTGGTATCGACCAAAAGTGAAATTTTGTTGGTCGATGGCGGGTTTCAGCGCTTGTGCTGGTGGCGAAAGTGCGGCTGTCAACAGCAAGCCTATCAAGAGGAATTTCATGTTCATGCAGTCAATATGGGACGAAGTGATGATGAAATCAAGCGTCAATGTCAGGAATCAGTAAATCTTCGTATACCGTCAGCATGTCCTTTATTTTCAATTTACGTTTTTTCAGTCGCTTGATTTTCAACTCATCGATTTGACCTGATTGGGAAAGGACGTTGATGATTTCGTCCAGTTCTCCGTGTTCAGCTTTCAATTCATTGATGCGATGAATCAATTCTGTTTGGCTTAAAGTCATGAAAAAACGGTGTAAAGATTGATTATTCATTTAGTTTAGCCTAAGGTTCTGCCTTTTCCAACTGTGCGCATCATTTTATGGACAAGGCCCGTTATCATTTTGGCAAAATACAGCAAAAGCTGCGCCGACAGGTGGGTAAGGCATCGGCTGATTTTGGCCTGATCGAACCAGGTGATCGGGTCATGGTTTGCCTTTCAGGGGGCAAAGACTCCTACGCCATGTTGTCCATTTTGATGAACATCCAAAAAAAGCGCCATTTCATTTTGATCTGATTGCGGTCAATTTGGACCAAAAACAACCGGGCTTCCCTGAGCATGTTTTGCCTGAATATCTGGCGGATTTGGGTGTTGAGTTTCACATCATAGAAGAAGACACCTACTCGATTGTCAAAGACAAGATTCCTGAGGGGAAAACGACCTGTGGTTTGTGTTCCCGTTTGCGACGGGGCATCTTGTATCGCGTTGCGAGTGAGTTGAATGTCGATAAAATTGCTTTGGGTCACCACCGCGATGACATGGTCGAGACCCTGTTTCTGAACATGTTTTTTGGCTCAAAAATGAAAACCATGCCACCGAAGTTGGTCAGTGATGATGGCCAAAATGTGGTGATCAGGCCATTGATCTATTGCAAGGAGTCTGACATAGAAGTGTATGCAGAAGGGATGGAATTTCCAATCATTCCATGTAACCTGTGTGGTTCGCAAGAAAATTTACAAAGGCAAGCCATCAAAATGATGCTAAAAGATTGGGAGCGCATCCAACCTGGACGCGTGGACAACATCGCCAAAGCCATCGGCAACATCACCCCGTCTCACATGTGTGATGGCGAATTGTTTGATTTCAAAAGTTTGGGTATCAACCCTGCATTGAAAATTGTGAAGTA
>JAUHZH010000329.1 GCA_030426065.1 Gammaproteobacteria bacterium | reverse complement strand
TACAACCGGGTCAAAGACTTGGCCGAAAAGGATGTGTTGACGGGGTTGGCCAACCGTTACTATTTCGAAGAATCTTTGAAAGTCATCCTGTCAAAAATCAACAGCAGCAGTCAGCTCACAGTGATATTGTTCGATTTGGATCGGTTCAAATACGTCAACGACAGCTATGGTCACGAGTTTGGAGATGAATTATTGAAGTCTGTCGTGGGTCGTGTTGAACAATTGACTGAAGAGGGCTTCCTGTTTGCCAGGTTGGGAGGCGATGAATTTGCCCTTGCTTACATAGAAAGCAAAAACTCCCTGCAAGCACAGGCTTTGGCCTGCCAAATTGTTGATGCTTTCCAAGAGGCGTTTGAAATTCAAGACGCCAAAATATTCACCACGGTCAGTGTGGGGATGTCAGTCTACCCCAATGACAGTGATCAAGCCAATGAGCTGCTGAAATTTGCTGACATTGCCATGTACCGTTCCAAACACATGGGTGGCGACAAACTCTGTTATTTCGAACAAGACATGTTGCTTGAGCTGGAAAAAAGGATGAGTCTGGAGCAGGCGCTGAGGCTTGCATTACCCAAAAAACAAATGTCATTGCTTTATCAGCCCATCGTGGATGCCACAGAGCACAAAGTGGCTGGCGTCGAGTGTTTGATGCGTTGGGAGTTGGATGGGCAAAATGTGCACCCGGATAAATTCATAGCGGTGGCAGAAGAGACGCGCATCATTTTGGAGTTGGGTCGTTGGGCCATCAAGGAGAGCCTGAAACATTTCATAACACTGCATGGCTTGATTCCAGAAGCGTATTTGGCGGTCAATGTTTCTGCGGTTCAGTTCACAGAGGAGGATTTTGTTGCCTTCATCAGTGATGAATTGGCCGAGCATCAATTGCCTGGTCAAGCGCTGTGTATTGAAATCACCGAAACCTCGGTGATGAGTGATTGGGAAGGCGTCAACACCACCTTGACTGCATTGAAAGCCATGGGTTGTCGCATTGCATTGGATGATTTTGGCACCGGTTATTCATCGGTTTCTTACCTGCAAAAATTGCCGGTTGACTGCCTCAAGATAGACAAGTCGGTTTTCGAGGAGTCGGCAGGTGATTTGGTCAACAAAAGTTTGATTGAGGGTCTGGTTGCACTGAGTCGAAAACTGGGGTTGAAAGTGGTGGCAGAAGGGGTGGAGTCTTCACATCAGTTTGAATTGTGTCGTCAGGTAGGCGTGGACTTGGTCCAGGGGTACTTTTTTCACCGGCCTTTGAAATTTGAGCAGGTGTTGGCGCTGTTCAAGGCGCACGATCAGTCAACACGAGATCGCTTGCCTGATCCAATGACCCACTGAATCTTTGGTAATTGATTTTCCTTCGTGAAACCACACTTTTGAATTGTGCGGCTTTCCTTTATAATCAGCCCATGAGAAAAATGTGGCTTGTTTTATTGATTGTGTCTTGGTCAGTTGAGGCTGAAGACGTGAATGTGGCTGAAGGTGCGGCTTTGGTTGCCACCCAGGACCTGCGCGCACCAGGCGCTTTGCAGGCGGCGTTGGAGGCATTGGTCAGTAAAAACACCGGTTTGAGTGTGGATTATTTGCGCAACAATGGCATGGTCTCCCAAGATTTTTCATCAGTGGTGTTGCGTCATTATTTTGAACAGAGCATGGATCGGGCTTCTACTGAACCTTATTGGTTGCATGTGGTGGCTGATGAATCCAAATTGTCAGATTTGCTGGCTTTGCATGAGTTGCCGATTTGGCCCAAACGCAGAACGCCACTTTATGTCTGGATGGTGAGTGAAAATGCCAATGGTTTGCTGCAGCACGAACCCAACGGCACATTGCCACAATACTGGCTCAGTCAGTGGCTGTCAGAAAAAGGGGTGCCGGCCATGTTCCATCAAGTGGCAGAAGATGACTTGCTTGATTTTGCTCCAGATGATGTCAAAAACCTCAACCCAGATTTGATTGATTATGTTCATCAAGTGTTGCAACAACCCAATGTGCTTCTGGTGTATTTGCGTGACACAGGGCGGGGTTACTCCTATCGAATGGGGTTGGCTAAAATGGGCAACGATGTGGTGATGAAAAACCGACAATTTGTCGATTTAAGCAAGGGGTTCGCTTACTTAAGTGATTTTGTTCAATCACACCAAGCCGCAAGCCAACAAATCCAAGCCAACGAACTGGCCAACCGGACCGTGGCCGCTCGAATCAACAACATCAACAATGCCGATAACATGTTGGCGGTGTTGAACTATTTAGATGCGCAAACCTTGGTTAAAGAATGGCAGGTGCTTTCGTTCAAGAACAACCGCATGGAATTGAATTTGTCCTTATCAGTGATCCCTGAAACGTTCACACGGTTTGTTTCTCAAGAGCAGGTACTTCAACACCTGCCATTGGGTGACATCAATCGCTTGATTTTTTCCTTCCAAGGACAATGAAGCCTGAGAAAAAACTTCAATGGTTGAGCTATTTGCCCAACATCATCACCATCAGCCGAATCATTGCGTTGGCCCCCCTATTGTGGTGTATGTGGCATGAAAAATACCAAACGGCCTTGATCATCACCTTTTTTGCCGGCATTTCTGATGGTTTGGATGGTTTCCTCGCCAAACGCTTTGGTTGGCAAGGGTGGTGGGGTGGAATTTTGGACCCCTTGGCAGATAAAATCATGATGATGGGTTGTTATGCCGTGATGGCATGGCAAATGGTGTTGCCACTGTGGCTGTTCATCATGGTGGTGATGCGCGATGTGGTGATCGTTTTGGGCGCCACTTACATCCATTTCCGGGTAGGGAAAATCAAACAAGCCAAACCCACCTTTTGGAGTAAATGCAATACCGTCATGCAGATACTGCTGCTGTTGGTGTTGTTGTTGCATTTGGCCGACTGGTGGCACCTGCCTTTCCCGATGAATTGGCTGTTCATTGCGGTTGGGTTGACGACACTGACCAGTGGCATCCAATACGTATTGGTGGGTCATAAAATGAAGCAACAGGAGCTCAATAAACATGTTAACTGATCGCAATCAACAATGGTATTTGTTGGCCATAGGCCTACTTTTTGGTTATTTAATCTACCTCCTGTCACCCATATTGACACCTTTTGCAGTGGGGGCTTTGTTGGCTTATTTGTTCGATCCACTCGCGGACAAACTGGAGTCATG
>JAUHZH010000328.1 GCA_030426065.1 Gammaproteobacteria bacterium | reverse complement strand
AATCCTGCCGATTTTTTCTTCAGCAGCCGGCTTTTTTGTGATTTACATGTTCGTTCCCAACCGCAAAGTCAATTGGCGATATGCTCTAATTGGGGCGCTTTTTGCTGCCATTTGTTTTGAACTGGCGAAAAAAGGCTTTGCTTTGTACGTGACCACCGTGCCCAGTTACCAAAAAATTTATGGTGCCGTGGCAGCAATTCCACTGTTTCTGATTTGGACATTTGTCTCTTGGAACCTGATCTTATTGGGCGGCACCATCACCGCAACCTTAGAAAGTTCCCGCTGGCGATTGCATGTCCAAAAATACCACAACAGTCAGCGTTTTTTGTTGGTTTTGGAAATCCTCCGTTTGCTCCACGAATCCGCCCAACAAGGCCACACCTTGCGGCATGAAAGGCTGACCAAACACCTTTATTTTGTTCCGGATGACGAATTGAATCACCAACTCCAGTGGCTGGTTGATCAGCGCTTGATGGCCAGAGACCAAAAAGGAGCTTATTTGTTGCGACAGGACCTGTCCCAATTCACCCTCAAAGACTTGTACCGCAAAGGTGACTTCAAATTACCCACCAAAGCGGAGGATTATTTCAAAAAACACCAGCCTGTACTTGATGAATGTTGGCAATCTGTGGACAATCTGTTCAATCAACCCCTGACCAAAGTTTTAAAATCATGACTAAAACAATGATGGTGCTGCTCACTGCAGCCCTGATGCTGTCCGCATGCAGCGAACAAAGCAACCAAACCAACACCGAAACCTCAGCCACCGACAACGGTTTGACCTTCGCACTGACCAACCTCAAAGGCGACACCATCAAGGCCGAAGACTACCGAGGCCAGTGGCTGGTGTTGAATTATTGGGCCACCTGGTGTGCCCCATGCCGTGATGAAATGCCAGAACTGGTCAAGTTCCAGCAAGCCAACCAAGGCAAAGTACAGGTTTTGGGCATCGCTTATGAGGACTCACCGATCGATAAACTGCAACAATTTGCCGATGAATACAAAGTCAACTACCCCATCCTGACCATTGATGTGTACAACCCACCGGCGTTTGCTGAAGAAGGCGGATTGGGCCTGCCCACCACCATCGTTTACAAACCCAACGGTGAAAAACACAAAAAGCACATGGGACCGATCGATTACGATGGTTTGATGGAAATGATGAAAGAATAAGAGTCAATCAAAGCGCAAGCTGCTCACCCAAAGCCCATTCCAAGTGTTCCAGCACCATGGCATCATCTGTTTGGGCTTTTTTGTTTTGCAAAGCATCAACAACCGCCACATCTTTTGGCGCATTGCCCAAGGCCACAGCCAGATTGCGTGTCCAAGCCGCATAACCAATTCGTCTGATGGGTGAACCCTCGGTGTTTTTCAAAAACTGAGCCTCATCCCAAGAAAACAAGGCCAAGAGTTCAGGTGCATCCAGCTGATGTCTGGGCAAGAAGTCAGCCACTTGGGTGTCTTGGGTGAACTTATTCCATGGACAAACCATTTGGCAATCGTCACAGCCATAAATCCGGTTGCCCATCGCTTTGCGGAATTCAAGGGGAATTTCACCGTGGTTTTCAATCGTCAAATAGGAAATGCAGCGCCTGGCATCCACTTGAAAAGGCGCGACAATGGCCTGGGTCGGACAGGCATCGATACAGGCCGTGCAAGAGCCACAGTGGTAACTTGCCTTCTCATCAACCGGCAAAGGCAAATCGGTGTAAATTTCTCCCAGGAAAAAGTATGAGCCTGCTTTGCTGTTCAAGACATTGCTGTGTTTGCCAATCCAGCCCAATCCAGCCTTTTCTGCAATCGCTTTTTCCATCACCGGTGCTGAATCGGTGAACACCCGGTGACCAAATGGACCCACTTCAGCTTCAATTTTCAGAGCCAAGTGTTTGAGCATGCTTCGAATCACTTTGTGGTAATCTCGGCCCAATGCGTAACGAGATACGGCCCCTTTGTCGGGTTGATTGAGCAATTGTTGGTAGGGTGTCAAATCCGTTTGCATGTAGTCCAAACGAACCGAAATGATGCTCAACGTACCTGGAATCATTTCATCGGGCGTGTACCGTTTACTGCCATGACGAGACATGTATGCCATTTCGCCGTGGTACTGCTTCGCCAGCCATTGGTTCAAATACGCACCCGCTTCCGACAAATCCACATCGCTGATGCCCACCGCATTGAAGCCCAATTCCAAACCCCAGGATTTGATCTGGTCTGCCAATGCTTGGTGGTTGATTTGAGTGATTGGTGAGTGCGACATCCCCATATTATAATGTAGCCCTAACCCAATTTTGTGAATCCAATGAAGCAAGCCCTGTATCAAACCAACCAAACCCAAGCCATTGACCAAGCAGCGGCCCAATATTTGGGTATTGATTCATTTGAATTGATGCAACGTGCCGCCGAAGCGGTCTTTCAACACATCAAGAATGAAGCCAGGGTGCTTGTAGTGACGGGACCGGGAAACAACGGAGGTGATGGTTGGGTGGTGGCCGAATTGGCCAGACAAAACCAACAACAAGTCACATTGTGGGCCCTGGTACCACCTGAGCGCTTGCATGGAGATGCTGCCAAAGCGGCTGCCCTGTGCCAAGTTCCTGTCAACTTTGAAGCACCCGAAGACAGTAATTTCGATGTCATTGTCGATGCCATTTTTGGCTCTGGCCTGAACAAACCGATTCAAGGTGCCATGGCACATGCCATTGATTGGATAAACCAACAAGGTATTCCCGTCTTGTCCATCGACATCCCGAGTGGTCTGAATGGTGACACCGGCCAAGTCATGGGAACCGCCATTCACGCCAAGAAAACCACCGCCATTTTGACCCACCATCCGGGTTGCTTCACAGCCGCTGGCAAAGACCATGTCGGCCATTGTGTATTGGAAACGCTGCAAGTATCCGACCAGGTTTACCAGGGCATCCAACCCTGTGCCCACTTATTGCACGAAAGCCTGTTATCCAAACTGAAAACGCGGCGCAGTCATGACAGCCACAAAGGTCGACTGGGTCATGTGTGGGCCGCAGGTGGTCAATCGGGTATGCTGGGCGCCATCCTGTTGACTGCACATGCGGTGTTGCGCGCGGGTGCCGGAGCCGTGACAGCCGTTACCGATCCGCAACACAGTGTACAGGTACCTTTACACTTGCCTGAAATCATGAGCCATGGCTTTGAT
>JAUHZH010000327.1 GCA_030426065.1 Gammaproteobacteria bacterium | reverse complement strand
ACCTGCTGCTGAACGCCACGGGGCGGGTGATTGTCACCGGGATCGGTAAATCGGGGCACATCGCGCGCAAGATCGCCGCGACCCTTGCCAGCACTGGCACCCCCGCGCAGTTCGTGCACCCCGCCGAGGCAAGCCATGGCGATCTGGGCATGGTCACACGGGCGGATGTCGTGCTTGCCATTTCCAACTCGGGCGAGACAGAAGAAGTTTTGGCCATACTGCCTGTTTTGAAACGACAAGGCATTCCATTGATTTCCATGACCGGCAAACCACATTCCACCTTGGCCACCAACTCAGATGTTCATTTGGATATTTCGGTCAAAGAAGAGGCTTGCCCCTTGGGGTTGGCGCCGACGGCCAGCACAACCGCCACTTTGGTGATGGGAGATGCTTTGGCAGTGACCATGCTTGAATTGCGAGGATTCACCAAAGAAGATTTTGCCCGTTCTCATCCAGCAGGTGCTTTGGGCAAACGTCTGTTGCTGGGTATCCGTGATGTGATGCGCACCGGCGATGCCATTCCACAAGTTCCGATGGATGCCAGTTTTCATGACGCTTTGTTGGAAATGAATCAAAAAGGATTGGGCATGACCGCTCTGGTTGAGGGTGGTTTGGTCAAAGGGGTGTTCACTGATGGTGACTTGAGGAGGGCATTGAATGAGTCACATGATTTTGCCCAAACACCGATAGAAAAAGTGGCGACCCTGGACCCCATTACCATTTCAGCCAGTAAAATGGCGGTGGAAGCGGCTCAAATCATGGAAGACAAGCACATCCATGCATTGTTGGTCACTGATGACCAAGGCCATTTGGTGGGTGCTTTGAACATTCATGACTTGTTATCGAGGGGTGTGGTGTGATGAATTGGGATCAAGAGATCATAGAAAAGGCACGTTTGATTAAGTTGGTGATTCTGGATGTTGACGGTGTGTTGACGGACGGTGGTTTGTATTTCACTGACGATGGACGAGAAGTCAAAAAATTCAACGTCAAAGACGGTTTGGGTGTGTCCATGCTGATTCAAAATGGCATTGAAGTGGCGGTCATCACTGGCCGCACGTCTGTGATTGTGGCAGAACGCATGCGTTCTTTGGGCGTTAACCATGTGTACCAAGGCCGATTGAATAAGCTGGAAACCTATGAGAACCTCAAGCTGGCGCTGCAAATCAATGACGATGAAGTCGCTTATGTGGGCGATGACATCATAGATTTACCCATCATGACTCGCTGCGCATTGGGCTTTGCTGTGGCTGATGCACATGAAGATGTGTTAGACCAGGCGACTTGCGTGTTGTCAAAGAAAGGCGGAGAAGGCGCTGCGAGGCAGGTGTGTGATTTGATCATGTCTTCACAGGGAATCAGTCACGATTTCACCCAAGGTAAGCAGTGACCTGAATGCTGGGACAGTATCGACAATTGCTTGTTTTTGCGATTCTGGCTGGTGTCAGCTATGCGGTTTATGAGTATGCATTTGCACAAGAAAAGCAAATGACCTTTAAACCGTTCACCAAAGGCTATGCATTGTATGACAGTGTGGTGCAAATCACTGATGACGATGGACAGATTCACAGCACCATCAAATCCCCAGAAATGATTCATTATGCAGACAGCCAATTGACCACCATCGAATCACCGCAAGTGGTCATGGTACAAAATGAAAGTCAGTGGACCATGAGGTCTTCTGTGGCCACCATCAATGAATCGCAAACCGCCATTCACTTTCCAGATGTGGTCACTGTGACCAATGATGCCAGCCCCCCTTTGGCTTTGGAAACCAGTGACATGACGGTGTATCCAGAACAAAAAACAACGCAATCCCCAGCTGCCATTGTGATTCACCAAGCAGGCCGAAAAATCAGTGGTGTGGGAAGTAAAATAGATTTCAACAATGAATTGATAGAGGTATTGGATGAAACCCATGCAGAATTTGACGCTCAGTAGCTTGCTGCTTTGGCTGGTATGGAGTCCCGCTCAGGCTTTGGAAAGTGATCGCAAACAGAAAATCACCTTGGACGGTGGTGGTTGTATTTTGAGGACCAAAGACAACAACACGGAATGCCCCAATGGACTGACCATCAAACAAGGCACCATGGTCATCAAAGGCGATTACGGTTTGATTCACCACAAAGACCGGGGCATTGAATCGGTCAAAATGACTGGGAAACCTGCACATTTTGAACAAAAAATGGATTCAGGTGAACTGATGGTGATCAAGGCAAATCAAATGGATTACGTCAAAGCCGATGAAAAGATTTACCTCAATGGTGCCGTTCAAGTCTCCAGTGACATGGGTGTCAGCCGAGGAGAGGCGATGGAAATCAATTTGTTAACACAGGAAATTTCATCCTTGACCGATGATCCTGATCAGCGTTTTTATATGGAAATCGAGCCTGACGACAAGCAATGATAGAAGCCAATCAGATAGCCAAAAGCTACAAAAAAAGGCAAGTCATCAAATCGGTGTCCTTGAAACTCAATGCTGGCGAAGTGGTTGGTTTATTGGGGCCCAATGGTGCCGGAAAAACCACTTGTTTTTATATGATTGTGGGATTGATTCCAGCTGACCAAGGCCAAATCACCATCAATGGGACCGATGCCACCCGATATGGTATGCATGAGCGGGCCAAATTGGGTTTGGGTTATTTGCCTCAGGAAGCCTCTGTGTTCAGAAAATTGACCGTCAAACAAAATATTTTGGCCGTGCTTGAGCTGCGCAAAGACTTGTCTCCTTCAGAGCGAGAGAATCTGTGCTTGGAGCTCTTGGAAGAGCTGAGTGTTGAGCATGTGCAAAATCAATTGGGGATCAGTTTGTCCGGCGGTGAGCGCCGCCGGGTAGAAATCGCACGGGCTTTGGCCATGGAGCCACAATACATTTTATTGGATGAGCCTTTCGCAGGTGTTGATCCAGTGTCAGTTATTGACATCCAAAAGATCGTTTTCCACCTCAAAAACCGTGGGATTGGGGTATTGATCACCGATCACAACGTTAGGGAAACATTGGGCATTTGTGACCGAGCCTACATCCTCAATGACGGCCACATGCTGACAGAAGGCAAGCCAGAGCAAATCATTGCCAACCCAGATGTCAGGCGGGTTTATTTGGGTCAAGATTTCACCATGTAAGGACCATTCTTCGTATGTTTAAGGGGCTGTAATGGTTTCCGAATTTTCTTGATTCCTGGGTTAAATGTCGGTATA
>JAUHZH010000326.1 GCA_030426065.1 Gammaproteobacteria bacterium | reverse complement strand
CGGTAAAATTCAAAGCCGCATTGTCCTGAACATTGATGAAAAATTGAGCAGTGGCTGAATGCGGGTCTGGCAATCTGGCCATGGCAATGGTGCCACGCAAGTTTTTCAATTCGGCATTGGCTTCGTTTTTGATGGGTGCTTTGGTTTTTTTGCGGTTCAGTTCTTTATCGAACCCGCCGCCTTGGATCATGAAAGTGCTGATCACACGATGGAAAACGGTGCCTTTATAAAACCCATCTTCAACGTAGGATAAAAAGTTTTTGACGGTTTCAGGTGCTTTTTCATCATACAATTCAATGAAAATATCCCCTTTGTTTGTCGATAATTTGACGGTGGTGGCCCACGCATTGACACTGAAACAAAGTGCCAACATCAGAATGGTTTTTTTCATGGTTATCCCTTTTGCACATGCGAAAATTAAAGCAGACATCATACAAAGGCCACCGGGCATTTTCCAGCCTTTTTTTCTGTGACTGAAGTCATTTTTTTGAAGCAATTGCTTGAGATTCTTACAGCTGTCTGGGAGCGGGTGATATAATGCCGCTTTGATGTTTTCGAATTCATTTAGGGGCTATGAGTCAGTATTTTTCAAAGGAAAGAACACAACCCGTTAAAGTCATGTTGTTGGGCTCAGGAGAGTTGGGCAAAGAGGTGGTGATCGAAGCGCAAAGGCTGGGCGTGGAAGTCATCGCTGTTGACCGTTATGATCAGGCGCCTGCCATGCAAGTGGCCGATCATTCACATGTGATTGACATGACCGATGGCAAAGCACTGCGCCAATTGGTTGAACAAACCAAACCTGATTTGATCGTTCCTGAAATTGAAGCGATTGCCACCGATGAATTGGTGGCTTTGGAAACGGAAGGGTACCATGTGGTTCCCACTGCCAAAGCCGCTCAACTGACCATGGATCGAGAAGGCATCCGCAAATTGGCAGCAGAAGACCTTGAGATTCCCACCAGTCCCTATGCTTTTGTTGATGATTTTGAGTCATTTGAGAAAGCCGTACACAAAGTGGGCATGCCCTGTGTGGTTAAACCCGTGATGAGTTCATCTGGTAAAGGCCAGTCAACGATACAGTCAGAAGCTGACATTCAGTCGGCATGGGATGAGTCACAGTCTGCCGGACGCACGGGTGCGGGACGTGTGATTGTTGAAGGTTTTGTTAAGTTTGATTTTGAAATCACTTTGTTGACTGTCCGACACAGTGAAGGCACGACTTTTTGTGATCCCATCGGCCATGTGCAAGTGGATGGAGACTACAGAGAATCATGGCAACCACAACCCATGACCGATCGTTCACTGGCATTGGCCAAAGAAATCGGGAAAAAAGTCACCGACGCTTTGGGTGGTTACGGCTTGTTTGGTGTTGAGCTGTTCATCAAAGGTGATGAAGTGATCTTTTCTGAAGTGTCTCCGAGGCCCCATGATACGGGCATGGTGACCATGATATCTCAAGATTTGAGTCAGTTTGCCCTTCATGTTCGTGCCATTCTGGGTTTACCCATTCCCAGCATCACACAAAACGGCCCTTCAGCCTCACACGTGATTTTAGCCAACGGCAAAGGGCAGCAACCCACATTCCATGGTGTGGCTGAAGCACTGGCACAGAACGGCACACAATTGCGTTTGTTTGGCAAACCTGAAATCAATGGCAAGCGCCGTTTGGGTGTGTGTTTGGCCACGGCACGTTCATTGAATGCAGCGCGCAAGAAAGCCGGGGTTATGGCTGAACAAATTGGGGTCAATCTCGACGAGCATTTTGAATGAGTGAGCTGCCGTATTTCGCAGCGTGCCCCAAACACGTGGAGCTGCTGCTGAAAGACGAGTTGCTGTCTTTGGGTGCCACTGATGCCAAAGAAGCATTGGCTGGAGTGCATTTTGATGCCACTGTTGATGTTGTTCTTCGGGTGGTGATGTGGTCTCGTTTGGCCAATCGCGTGATGCGGGTTTTGTCCAGCGCTGCGTGCCGTAATCAAAAAGACCTGTACCAGGCCGTCAGTGACATCAATTGGTTCCAAACCGTGAACCAACTGCCCAAAACTTTGGCGATACGGTTCAATGGCACCAACCGCGAGTTAAAAAACACCCATTTCTCATCACAAGTATGCAAAGACGCCATTTGTGACCAATTGGATGCCGATTATGGCAAACGGCCTAAAGTGGTGAAAGCCGATGGTCACCTGAGTGTTTCTGCTCGCCTCAAAAACAACGAAATCACCGTATTTCAAGATTTGACTGGCCATTCCTTACACCAACGTGGGTACCGAAGTGAAAACACCTTGGCGCCTTTGAAAGAGAATTTGGCAGCTGCCATTTTGATGCGTTCGGGTTGGCCAGAAGCGGCACAAAACAACCACAATTTAATCGATCCCATGTGTGGTTCGGGTACTTTGTTGTTGGAAGGGTGGCTGATGGCTTGTGACATGGCCCCCAACCACGAATTGAAATCACATGCCTTGTTCACTTGGAAACCATTCAATGCCCATGACTGGACCAATTTGCAGCAAGAAGCCGAGGAACGCGCCAAAGTAGGGATGGAACTTTTCAGAGGGCAAATCATCGGCGTCGATCACCACAAAGCATCGGTGGCATTGGCCAATGAAAACCTCAGTCAACTGCTGCACAACAAACGCATCAGTTTCAATTACCAAACACTGGATAAATTCCGCATCCCACCCCGAAACAATTTGGTGGTGTGTAACCCACCTTATGGGGTTCGTTTACAGAAAAACCACTTGTCGAGCTGGCAACAACTGTCTCACTGGTTGGGTGAAAAAGCCCCGGGCGCTGAAGCGGCCATTTTGACGCCTGATGCCGCCAAAGGTTGGATGGTCGGGTTCAGAGAAAACAAACAATATGCATTGAAAAATGGCGCTTTGGATGTCCAGTTGCGCCTTTTCAGCATCAGTAAGAAAAACCGCTTGTCTGTTCCCGAAGGGCAGTATTTTGCACTCCCTTCTGGTGCCCAGCCTTTGGCCAATCGATTGAAAAAGCGGCTGAGCGAGTTGAAACCTTGGTCAGTGGCACATGGCATCCAGGCCTACCGCTTGTACGATGCGGACATGCCAGAATTTGCTTTCGCCATCGACCGATACCAAAGCCATGTGGTGGTTGCTGGCTGCTCAGGTTATCGATGGAGTGGACGGTACACTGGCCCGGCGCTTCAAAGTCACTGAAGTGCTGCCGGAAATGAGCGGCAAGAGCATAGACTTTGTGA
>JAUHZH010000325.1 GCA_030426065.1 Gammaproteobacteria bacterium | reverse complement strand
CTGGAGAATGAAAGGGTTTTCACCGCTGCCAAGTTGCTGTCTTGGCCCAACAAGGAAACATCGGGGCAGAAAGTTTGGTCCACGATGAATGTGGGGCTGGCGGCTGAATCGCCGTTCGGGTTCTGACGCGTTTTGTGTAATGTTTGACCCAACTTAATCATGTCAGGCACTTCCACCCGAGGATTGGTCGGGATTTCGGCCAATACAATGGGGACCGCGTTGGCATTCGCCGCCGCTTCTAAGCTGACTTCCAAACTTTGGACCAAATCGGCACCTCCGTCGACAGGCAAGTCAACCACTTCAGCTTCGGGTATCAAGGCAGCCACACGCCGTGTTTGGTCATTGGTGCCGCCGTAACAATTGGGTGGCAAAATCAGATGAATCGCATGTCCTGGGTGTTCGGTTTTGGCCGCTTCGACCAAGCCCATCAAAATCGCGTACTGAATCGACAAACCACTGGAAGCGATCAAGGGTTCTGTTGTGCTGCCGGTGTTGTCTTGGATGCACTGTTTGACCGTCAAAGGGGCCTGGGGAGTCAGTGTTTCTGGGACCACGACTTCACCGCTCAACTGCTGCAAAGCTTTGAAACAGTTCAATGGTGACATGGCGATGGTTTCCCGCCTCCTGACGTGCTGAACGGCTTGCACTTTTTCTGAAGCCACAACTGCATCACCATGGATCAAAACCACCGATCCCATTTCAGGAATCAAGTTGATGCTGGCGTCCACATGGGGGTGGCTTGGCATCGCTTGGTTGATGGCCTGCTGGGTGACAAACACCACGGTGCCTTGTTGGTGTTGTGGGATGTCATCAATCGAGGCCACTTGTTGACAGCTGTAGTGGTAGCCATACACCGATTGTAAACGCGCATCATCCAACAAAGGACGTTCACATCCGTCATGGTAGATGTGCGTCTGTTCGTGATTGATGGCATCGGCACGCATAAAGGCCAGGATTGGCATGGTTTGTGAGGCAAAGGTGATGACTTGTGGTGCGGCTACACCATTGATGTCTGCCAGCACCCACTCCAACACACTGGACAACTGGTGGCCCAAACGGATGTAATCATAAGCGGTCGGCAAAGCCGCCAAACCAGCAGCCGAAACATCGCCTGACTCAATCAATGACTCGAACGAGCGAATGAAATCACTTTTGGCCTGTGACTCATTGTAAATGTCTAATCGATGGGTGGTTAAGGTCAGCCAATCCGTTGGTAAGTCGTGCAAAATTTTAGCAACGGCATGAATGATTGGCGATTGGGTGTTCAAGGCAGTGTCCATGTTAATCAGCTTTATTGTATATGGCCATTAGATTAAATAGGCATATGGGGGCCAATCAACGGGTTTCAATCGCGGCTGGTGGTTTCAATATTTGTATTGCCATCAGACTCACCAACACAATCACCGCGACAAAAGGCCAACTGATGTTCAAAATGCCAGACCAGCCCCAGCCAAAAATCACCCAACCGGCCAACAAAGACGAAGCACCTTGGACGGTGAACACAACAAAATCATTCAGTGCTTGAACCTTGTGCTTTTCAGCCGCAGTATAACAACGGGGCAACAAATTGGTCCCTGAAAAATAGAGGAAATTCCAACCGATGCCCAGCACCACCAGCGCCCACCAATAATGCATCACCGCATGACCCTGCATGGCGATGATCAGCACCGCAACATAGCACAACGCACCAACGACCAAAAACAAGCGAATCGGCAAGCGGTTACCCAACCACAAGGTCAGCAATGACGGCAGGTACATGGCGGCCACATGCGACTGAATCACCCACTTGGTGGTGACCAAATCATGGCCCTGAGCATGGTGCATGCTCAACGGTGTGGCGGTCATGATCAAGCTCATCAAACCAAAGCCCAAAGCGGCGGCCAGCATGGCCACCCACAAAACCGGCTGTTTCAACAAATCAAGCAAAGCACGGCCCTGCGCATGAACCACGTCCTCGCTCACCACTTCATTCTCAAAACCCAAAATCAAAACCATGGCCAGCGCCACCAAAACAGCCATCGACAAAAACACAGCCACAAAACTGTCCTCGCCACCCACCACACCTTGACCCACCAGCACCAATTCTGGGCCGATCAAAGCAGCGAAAATACCCGTGAACATCAAAATGGCCACCGCCCGCGGTACCAAAGCCGAATCAGGCAAAGATTCCATCCCAGCAAAACGCAGCTGTTGGCCGAAAGCACCGGCATTGCCCATCATGAAAGCGGCCAAACAAAAGGCCATGAACTGGCCTTGGTAAACAGCCCAAGCCGCCAACAAATGGCCACACAAACCCACAAAGAATCCCAACAAGACCGCATTGCGCCTTCCCAAGCGCTTGGCCAACATGGCTGCCGGCACCGTGGCCGCAGCCACGCCCACAATCATCAAACCCACCGGCAGGGTCAGCCATTCTTTGGCCGCCATCGGTGCCGCAATCACCCCACTGGCAAAGACCAACAAAGGCGCCGAAGCCATCACCAAAGGCGCGGCCAAAAACAACAAAGTGATGTTCTTTGGCAAAGCCGCCCAGCGGTGCACCGCCCAGGCCGTCAGCAACAAAACAAAGAAAACAAAAATTAACGTGGTCATGTGGAGGAGTTTACCTGAATCAATCTTTGAAATGCTTGTTATTTCAATTGGCCGACTTCTTTCTGATCGAAACGACTTCCCTACCCCTAGGTTGTATGCACCTGTCAGGAGTTAAGGCAGTGAGAAAACAATGAAGCCGAACGAGATTCCGGCACTCACGGTCAACGGCATTTCAGTGTCGCTTCTTGAACAAGTTCAAACCGCAACACTTTCATAGCCTGACCTGAGGCTCGGCCGGAAAAATACTTCTGGAAAGTATTTTCATGTCAACCCGCGAAGCAGGTGAACATCAGGGATGATGTGAATAATGACGTCCTGGTTTTTAGGTTCCCCTCTCGAGAGGGGTTAGGGGTGTGTATTCCACGCCAGTGGACTTTCGACTTGTCAGGATTTATGAATACTTCGCTCAGGCGTAAGTACAATCTGTTTGGCTATGGGATTCCAACGCAGGAGCCTGGGAATGAAAAGAATCACATTTTCAGTTTGAGTTGCTAAAGGCGATCATTTCAGTGTGGCTGCAACAATCCTCTGGTGGGTTTTGCCGATGGGGATTTCCAGATCACCCAGTTCGATGTCTTGGTGGGTGAAAGCGGTGATGTGGTTTCGGTTCACAATGTAGGAACGGTGGACTTGGATGAACGATTTGGGCAGCAATTG